>QHWL01000776.1 GCA_003222555.1 Acidobacteriota bacterium
CACGCTGACATGGTTGAGAGAACCAACCGACACGTATGCACGCGCCCCGTTCGGATCCATCAGGATCCCCGCCATCATGGTCGCGCCAGCTCCCATGTCGATCCGTTTGACTTCTTTGCGGGTGGCGGCGTCCAGCACGAGAAGCTCATTTCCCCGAAGATCCGAAATGAGCGCGTATTTACCATCCCGCGTGAACTTCAGCCGGTTCCCCATTTTGACCGGCACGCTCAGTGTCTGCAGCGACTTCTTGCCGATGGGATCGATGATCGACACGGTTCCATCTTGCGCGTTCGCCACCCAGAGTTCCTTCCCGTCGGGGGACAGGTCGTTTCCTTCCGCGCCCCTCCCTGCGGCCACCGTGGTGACGGTCCAGTCGGTCATCGTTGCCCCGCCACCGCCTGGCGCCGGTATGTCAACCTGCTCGATGATGGACACGCTGGCCGACGCCACATTCGTCGTGAGCAGTCGCTTGAGATCGCTCGACACCATGACCATGTGGGTCCGATTCTGGCCGGTGCCCATGACCCAGTCGACCTTGCGGCTCGACGGATCATAGCGGCCGACGACCTTCGCTCCCTCCGCTGTGAAGTACAGCTTGCCGCCGACGAAGTCGAGTCCATGAGGTCTGGTCAACTCCCCGAGGTCGATGGGCGGCAGCGCTTTGCGCGCCGCCAGGTCGACCATCGAGATGGTGTTGCCGCGCGTATAGTTCGTGATATACGCCGTCTTTCCGTCGGACGAAGCAATCACTTCGTGCGGATCGGGACCGGACGGGTAGCTGCCCGTCACCTTCAGCGTTGCCGGATCGACGGTCACCATCGTGAGGTTGCCTTTGTTGAGCACCAGCAACGTCGACGATGACGCGCCCGCCGGCGCGACCGTCGCAAGCGCCGCGAAGCCGGCACAGGCCACCAGGGGCACGACCACACGCCGCAGGTTAGACAATCCCATGTTCAGTTCCTCCCTTCACAAACCCCGCGGGCCTCACGTTCGAGCCTGATGGCACGTCACTGTCGTCGACGGGGCCGGCGCGGCGGCCGGCCCCGGCCACGACTCAGAAGCTGAATTGTCCGCCAAACTTGAGCATGCGGCCATCGAGAATTTGCGTCGGCTTCTGCCAGGCCGGTCCGTACGTGTAGTTCTCGCTGAGGATCCCGCTGCCGTTCAGCACGTTGTAGACGTCGAGGTTCGCGCGGAAGCGGCGGTTGCCGGCGAGCCTGAAGATCTTCGTCAGCCGCAGGTCGAGCTGATTGATCCGATCCTCGAACAGTGTGAGGGGCGGAATGATTGCGGCGATGTTCACTGAGCTCACATTGCCCGGCAGGTTGCGGCCGAGCGACGGTGCGACCAGCGCATTCGGGATCTGATAGCTGGCGAGGATCGGAATCCCCGGCCCGCTCCCGAACGATCCCGACAGCTGGAAGTCCCAGGGCAGCGGATAGCTGCCTTGGAGCTTGAGTTGCGTCTGGAACGGCGGCACGACGCTGCAGAAGCCCGAGGGATTGTTTGAAAGGGTCGTCGCCGCGCTGGAGAAGTTCGAGTACACCAGCGGCACAAGATCCGGCCGAGCCGCCGCGTAACAGTTGTTGAACCTCTCGCGCCCGGTGCTCGTCCCGCCGGTGAGGAACGCGCCGTGCGGCAGCCGCGCGTTGATGGTCACGTCGACGCCGTTGAAGACATCGGTTTGCGCGCCGCCAGGAAAATCCGTCTGCCGCATGATCAGGTTGTTGGTCGTTTGGGTCGAAAACTTGGCCGCCGAGACGGCGTAGAGCCCGCACAACGGTTGCCCGCTCAAGGGCAGCCGCGAATCGGTCGGTACCGGGATGCAGTAAGGATCGAAATCGCCCACCGAGCCGGTCCCT
>QHWL01000137.1:0-452 GCA_003222555.1 Acidobacteriota bacterium
AGGATCGGTTGAGGGAAGTGGCGAGCCTGACGAAGCCGGTGACGGCGACCACTGATTACAGGCAGCTCCTGGAGATCGACTCGATCCACGCGGTGATGATCTGCACGACGCCGGAGCCGACCCACTTTCCGATTGCGAAGGAGAGCATGCTCGCGGGCAAGCATGTGCTCCTCGAGAAACCGATCGCGCTCGACCTTTCGGAAGCCGATGAGTTGATAGCGTTGTCGAAGGAAAGGAACCTCGCCTTCACAATCGGTTACTCACAGCGGTTCAACCCAAAGTTCGCGTACGTGAAGCGATCGATCGAGGATGGCACGATTGGCGAGCCGGTTACTGCCCTCGTGAGCCGCCACATCACCCGGAATCTCGGCAGCAAGATTGGCGGCCGGGTCAAACTGTCCCCGGCGGCAATGGAGGCCACCCACGATATCGATTTCGTGCTGTGGTGCCTG
>QHWL01000137.1:514-6415 GCA_003222555.1 Acidobacteriota bacterium
AGCGTGCCCGACTGCGTCTGGATGATCGTGACGATGAATGATGGAACGGCGTTCACCATTGGCGCGGGATGGGTCCTTCCACCTGCCTACCCAAACTTTTCCTCGACGTGGATCGAGTTCGTCGGAACAGAGGGCGCAGTCATGGTCGACGATACACACCGCGACGTGTATGTTACGACCGTGCAGCAGGGCATCCGATTCCCGATTTCTTCGATGCCCGGCGAGAAAATCAACCATGTGTACGCGGGCCCCATGGAAGCCGAAACGCTGCACTTCCTCGAATGCATCGCGCTCGGACGGCAACCGCTCGTCACCGCGGAGCACGCGCGCATGGTGATGCAGCTTTACATGGCCGCCGACCGTTCCGCGGAAACGAACCAACCCGTGAGTCTCACGATCAAAGACGAGCTTTCGTTGGCAGGCACCTCGGGTTAGAGAGATTGTGAACAAATCACGTTCAACGCAGAGACCGCGGAGGCCGCGGAGAGGAAAATCCCTAAGGATTTCTCTGCGTGCTCTGCGAGCTCTGCGTTCAAACGTCGCATTCTTTCACAGGCTCTAGAGCCGAGGACACGAGAGTGGTCGGAACGAATCGCACGGTCGTCGCAGAACTGGAAGAAGGTTCTGTCCAGCCTCATGTGGCTGCTAAGCCGACGCGAACGCGTTGGTGGATGTTGGTTCTGTTCAGCCTGATGTACCTGATCTGCTATCTGGATCGTGGGATCATCTCGGTCGCGCAGCCGGAAATCAGCGCAGCGTTTGGCTTGACTCTAGGCCAGATGGGCCTGGTGCTGGCGGCTTTTACCTGGGCCTATGCGCTGGGACAGGTGCCCGTTGGTTGGCTCGGCGACCGCCTCGGCCCGAAGAAGGTCCTCAGCGCGCTGCTGACGTGGACATCAAGTGCGGCGATGCTCACCGGCGCGGCGCCGGGAATGGGTACGCTGTTCGCCGCGCGATTCCTCCTGGGCGTCGGCGAGGCGGGCGCCTTCCCTGTCGCCAGTCGCGGCATGCAGCTCTGGTTCGCCCCCTCTGAGCGCGGTCGCATCCAGGGCATCACCCATTTTTTCAGCCGCTTTGCGGTGGCGATCACTCCGTTGGCCGCAGGCGGCCTGATGCTCGCGTACGGATGGCGCACGATGTTTTTCGCCTTCGGCGCGATCGGGTTCCTCTGGGTGCTCGTGTTTGTTGTCTTCTACCGTGAGCGGCCCGAAGACCATCCCCACGTGAACCGTGCCGAGCTCGTACAGATACGAGGGATCGGCGCAGACGGTCGTATGAAGATCTTGTCGGCCTCACGTCAGCAAACGCCATGGGCCCGGATTCTCACGTCTTCGAATATGTGGTGGATCTCGCTGGGCTATTGCTGTTTTTTCTTCGGCACCAACTTTTATCTCACTTGGTATCCGACCTATCTGCGCGAACACCGCGGTATCTCTGTCGCGGCACTCGGCTTCTGGGGCTCCATCCCTCTGATCGCCGGGATGATCGGGGACGTGGTGGGCGGTTACCTTTCGGATTTGATTCTGAAGACGACAGGCAGGGCCAAGCTGGCGCGACGAGCCATTGCGGCCCCAGGCTTCTTGTTGGCCGGCGCGTTCGTGATTCCGGCGGCAATGGTAGCCGATGCCAACACCTCAATCGTGTGCCTGGCGCTCTCCTTCTTCTTCCTGGAGTGGGTGATCGGCCCGGCGTGGGCAGTCCCCATGGACGTCGGAGGCCGATTCAGTGGAACCGTCACCGGTGTCATGAACATGGCGGGGGCACTCGCGGCGTCGTTTACCGCAATTGTTTACGGAAGCCTCTTTGGCCGCGGCTACTGGGTAGCTCCGTTCCTGGTAAGTGCCGCCGTGATGGCGCTCGGAGCGATCGTTTGGATGTTCCTGATAGATCCGGAAAGGAGCGTCGTCGAAGCACGGTAGAGACGGCGCACATAGGAGTGATCATGCCAAGAAAGCCGCGTCGGATTTGCCTTGGGTTGGCCGTGCTGGTAGCGAACACCTTCGCATTGATCCCCGCAGCGCACGCTCAGGGGAAGTGGACGAATGTGGCGCCATTTCCCGACCCTCGAGAAGAGGTGTTAGGGGCCGCGGCTGCTGGCAAGATGTATGTGTTCGCGGGACTCATTCCGCTCTGGCACACAGCAGGTCTCGTGTACGAGTACGATCCCGCAGCCAATCAATGGACGAAGCGAAAACCGATGGCTCTTCCGTCGCACCACGTGGCGTTCACCACGTACAACGACAAGATCTACGCATTTGGCGGGTTCGTTTATCCTGAGTCCGGACCGGCCGCCTGGGTTCCCATCGACAACGCCTTTGAATACGACCCTTCCAAAGACACGTGGAAGGCCTTGGCACCCATGCCGATCAAGCGCGGGGCTGCGGTGGCGGCCACTTTCGGCGACAAGATCTACGTCATCGGCGGCGTCACCACCCAGCCTTGGGCCAAAGATAACTTTCTGAACTTCACCACCCCCCAGCGTGGCTTGGGGACTGTTCAGGAATACGACCCGAGGACCAACACATGGCGTGAGAGGGCACCCATGCCGACACCGCGCAACCACGCGGCTGTCGGCGTGGTGAACGGAAAAATTTACGTAATTGGCGGACGTGTCGGCGCGGCGTTTATCTCACTGGCCTCGGATGTGTCGCTCGTCGAAGTGTACGACCCGGTCACGGACACTTGGGGCACTCCGGGAGCCCGGATGCCAACGACGCGCAGCGCACTGGCCTATGGCGTGTACAACAATCGCATCTACATCGCGGGTGGCGAGTTCCAGGATCCCGTCCAACAGACCACCTTTCGGTCCTTTGAGGAGTACGACCCCGCAACCAACAGTTGGACGATTCTTCCTCCCATGGTCCTTGCACGCCATGGTGTCGCCAGCGCGGTAATCGGTAATCGGTTTTACGCCGTTGGCGGCGACGTGCAGTCGTCGGGAACCGGAGTGGAAGTCTCGACCGCCGTCGTCTCGGCGTTCGAGTTCTCCAGGTAGCCCGTAGTGCCCACGACTCGGAAGTGAAGACTCACTTTTACGCTTTCTTCAATCGCGGGAACAATACCACCGCGTTGTCACGTTCGATCGCGCGCAAATCGGATTGCGCGAAGCCGTAATCTCTCAACCCGTTACTCACCGCTGCGAACCCGGCAAACGGATAGTCGGTCCCGTACAGGATGTGTGACGTCGGGATAACCTTGGTGAAAGTCGGTAACGTGTAGGCGTTGGCGACCTGCGCGGTGTCGTAATACATCTTCTGGATTTCGTACATCACGCCTTGTGGGAACCGCTTCGCCATCTCCGGTGTCGGCGGGTTTCCCGCTCCAAAACGGCCGGTGATGTACGGCATCGTGCCGCCGCCGTGCGACCAGATGAAGCGGATGTCCGGGCACCGGACGGTCGTGCCGCTGAATAGCACGCTCGCAATCGTGAACGTCGTATCGGTTGCCAGCGTGAGTCCCGTCGAGCGCCCGTCAGGCAGGAGATTCGCGCAGCAGTCTGCACGCGACGGATGCGTGTAGGCCACGGCCTTGCGCCGGTTGAGTTCATCCATCACCGGAGCGAATTTTGGATCGCCCAGGTACTTGCTTTGATAGCTGCTGAGGAAACACGCGCCGTCGGCTTTGAGCGTGTCGAACGCGTATTCGATCTCGCGCAGCGTGCCCTCGACGTCCGGCATCGGCAAGGTCGCGAACATGCCAAAGCGGCCCGGGTGATCCGCCATCAGACGCGCGCCATATTCGTTGCACTCGCGCGCCAGTCTGCGGGCCGCCGTATCGTCGCCGAACCAGACGCCGGGTTCGCTCGTCGAGACGATGGAAGTCGCGACGCCATCCTTGTCCATATCCTCGAGTGTCTTGGACGGCGTCCACGTCACGAGACCAGTTTGACCGGTGTTACGGGCTTTAATGAGCGAAATGAAGCCGGGCGCCGAAAAATGGTTGTGCACATCGATCCGGTACGGAGCGCCGGAAGCACCTCCCTGGGCCTGTAGCGCAGACAGGGCGTCGGGGATGAGCGCCGAGACGCCCAGCCCGGCGAGCCCGCCCAGAAATTCGCGCCTCGGCACACGTGCGCCTTTCGGCCGCCCGGATGGCCCTTCAAACGTCAGAGTCCCGTTCATACAGGCGCCCCCCACACAACACCTAATCCCGGTCGGCACTTGGCTTGGCGCATCACTTTTTCGAGCGTTAGCGCATCCTCCTGCCGGATTAAGTCGTCCTGAGTCGCGGCAGGAGTTTCACGGCGTTGTCGCGCTCGATCAGGCGCAGGTCGCTTTCGCTGAACATCTTGAGCGCGCGGATGGTCGCGGAAGCCTCGAGGACGTTGCCGCCGGGCGGAAAATCGGTCCCGAACATGATCTTGTCTGCCTTCACGAGCTGTAGCAGTGAAGCAACCACGCCCGCATTGGCGGCGCCTGCCAGATCGTAATAGAACTTCTTCAATTCGTACATGAAGCCATTGGGCATCTGCTCGTTCTTGCGGTCGCCGCCGATGCGCCCGGCCAGGAACGGCATCGTGCCGCCACCGTGCGACCAGATCCAACGAATGTTAGAAAAGCGCACGGCGTCGCCGTTGAAAACTACGCCCGTGATGGCGCGGGTCGTGTCGGTTCCGTACTCCATGCTCGCCGGCTGTACACCGGCAGCGTAGTTAAGGCCCCTGCAACAGGCAGCGGCGGTCGGGTGGACAAAGACGACGGCGTTGCGCCGGTTGAGCTCCTCCATCACCGGCTTGTAGGCAGGGTTACCGAGCCAAGTGTCGTCGTAGCTCGTCATGAAGCCGACGCCATCTGCTTTGAGCGTGTCGTAGGAGTACTCGATCTCTTTCAGCGTGGCGTCGACGTCGGGGAGGGGCATCGCCGCGAACAAGCCAAATCGGGTCGGGTGATCCTGCACCACCTTCGCTCCAAATTCGTTGCACGCTCGGGCAAGGCGGTTTGTTTTCGCCCTGTCGCCGAACCACAAGCCCGGATTCGTAATGGACAGCACCGCGGCGGCGCCGCCGCCGCGGTCCAAGTCCTCGATCGACTTGGCGGGTGTCCAGGTGGTATTCGGCGCCTGCAGCAGGGGCCGGCCCTTGACCTCGGCGACCCACGCGGGCGGCCCGAAATGATGGTGCACGTCGATGCGAGAGCGGTTGGGGGGAGCCGCCGCTTGAGCAAAGACTGCCAGGCTGTCGCCGCTGGCAGTCGCGGCCAGCCCCAGCGAAGCGAGGGCGCTGGTCAAGAAGCTCCGTCGATCAAGGTCGGTCATAAAACCACCTCCTAGCGCTTTCGAAATCAGTGAGGAGTGACCGCTAGATTGCGTCGGGCCCGTGGGAAAATCAAGCGGTTTTGTCATGCCTCGTCCCGCATGGATTTCTCATGGTAGATTGACCAAGCGTCCATCCCTGGCTGTGAACGGACAAATACGCGTGGCGGAAGGGAGTGAGATATGCAGCAGGTCATCTCGAGCATGTTGCAGGGCTACGAACAGGGCAACATCAGTCGGCGTCATCTGATCCAGGCGCTCGCGACGCTAGCCGTCGCCCCTGCTGTGGCTGCGGCGGCTCCAGAATCTCCGTTTCGCGGCGTTGGGATCAACCATGTCTCAATCAATGTGGCGGACGTGAAGCGCTCGCGCGACTTCTATCAGAAGTACTTCGGCTTGCCCGTCGATGGGGAAACCGCGAACTCGTGCTTTCTGAAGGCCGGCAACGAGTACCTGACGATCTTTCAGCGCCCGATGCCCGTCATCGACCACTTCTGCCTGGCGATCGACAATTACAAAACCGAGACAGTGATGGAAGAGTTCAGGCGGCAGGGGTTGAATCCGCGCGGCGCCGGCACCACTGTGACGGTCACCGACCCCGACGGTCTGTCGGTACAGATCACGGCAGCCGGACACCACCCCTAACGCCGT
>QHWL01000138.1 GCA_003222555.1 Acidobacteriota bacterium
TGACGCCGTCAGCCACAATAGGACCATCGATTATGCAGTTGAAATTCACGTCCGCGCTGTCGGCGATATTCCTGGCTTCTTTTTCGAGCCTCGCGGCCGGGGGCCAGCGAGCCCCCATCTTGAGTGGTGCACAGGGCGGTAACGTGCGTTCCCCGCGGGCGACGACCGAGAAGCCTGCCGGTCCTGACGCGACCGAGCCTGACGGGACGACCAAGCTGCACAGGGCGACATACCAAGACGATTTCGATGCCGTTGTAAAACTGATCCGAGTCGGCGCCGATGTGAATGCGCGCAACGATTACGGCGTCACGCCACTCTCATTGGCCTGCAGCAATGGGAATGCCCAGATCATTGAGACGTTGTTGAAGGCCGGCGCCGATCCCAATGCCACCGTGCGGAGCGGAGAGACTCCGCTGATGCTGGCGGCTCGTACCGGAAACGTAGAAGCCGTGGGGCTGCTGCTGACCTATCGAGCCGTCGTTAACGCAAACGAAACCTGGAACGGTCAGACCGCGTTGATGTGGGCCGCCGAAGCAGGACACGCGCAGGTCGTGCAGGTGCTGATTGATGCCAACGCACAGGTCGAGGCTCGCTCCAAGAGTGGCCTGACCCCCTTGTTGTTCGCGGTTCGACGCGGTGATGTCGAAACCGTCCGCGTGCTGCTGGCGGCGGGCGCTGACGTCAACGCCGCCAGACCGGATGGGGCAACTCCTTTGCTGGTTGCGGTTATCAACGGGCACGAGGATCTCGTGGACCTCCTCCTCGACAAGGGCGCGGACCCAAACACGGAGGGAGGCTCGACGGCTTTCACGCATCCGGGAGTGCGAGCGAAAGCAAAACCGCTCGACCTGAGCCCCGTCACCGAACAGGATCTGACTGCGACGGGGAATGTGTCCAAGGCCGATCACACCAACATATATGGCACGCCGCTGCACGCCGCGGTGTATGCGGCCAACCCGGAAGCCAGCGACGTCTACCTGGCGATCCGGTTCGACAAGATCCGCGTGATTACAGCGCTTCTCGCGCACGGAGCGAACATCAATGCCCGGCTCAGCACGGAGGAGCCCCGCGGACCTGGTCAGAGGTACCGCGTCACGCTGACTGGAGCAACGCCATTCCTGCTGGCGGCCAAGGCATCCGATGTTGAGCTCATGCGGCTGTTGCTGGCCCACGGCGCCGACCCGAACATCGAGACGTTCGACCATCAGACGGCGCTGATGGCGGCGGCCGGCATTGCGTGGGCGGCAAATCAGGACCAAGCCACAGATCGCAGAGTTCTGGAAGCTGTCGAGATGCTCGTGAACGAACTGCACGCTGACGTCAACCATGTAAGCGACCGTAAGGAAACCCCGATGCACGCGGCCGCTTATAGAGGCGCGAACTACCTCGTCGAATTTCTGGCGAAGAAGGGGGCGCGCCTCGATGCCAAGGACAGGAACGGACGGACACCAGCAATGGTGGCAGATGGCGTGGCGTACGGAAACGCGTTTGCCGCTCACCCAGATACCGCTGCGTTGCTCCGTAGTCTGGAAGCTGCGAGCCGCGCTCACCAATGAGTGCGCTTCTTCAGCAAGATTGAGAGCTGACTTCTTCAAATGACTGAACGTCTATTCATAGCCGCCACTGTGATCTGTTTCGCCCTGCCCGTCATGTGTGACGGCGAGGGTGCGGCCGCAAGACCACCGGACGGCAGCGCAGGATCACAGGCGTCTGCTTCAAGACCATCAACCGCCACCACGCCCGCTCCACGCGCGGTGCTCGATAAATATTGCGTGACGTGTCACAACCAGAAGCTGAAGACGGGAGGCCTCGCTCTGGACGCCGTGGACGCCGCCAATGTCGGTGCCGACGCGAGCACGTGGGAGAAAGTGTTGCTCAAGTTATCGACCCGCGCAATGCCGCCCGCCGGCCGGCCCCGGCCCGACGATGCGGGTCGCGCTGCGTTGCTGTCGTGGCTGGAAGGCGAGTTGGACCGGAACGCCGCAGCGCATCCAAATCTCGGACACCAGACGCTTCGCCGCCTGAATCGCACCGAGTACGCAAACGCCATCCGGGACTTGCTTGGCCTCAGCGTTGACGGCGCCTCGCTCCTGCCTTTAGACAATGCGGCGTACGGCTTCGACAACAATGCAGACTCGCTCACGTTGTCGCCTGCTGCCACCGAACGATATCTATCCGCAGCGGCAACGATCAGCCACCTCGCCCTCGCGCGGGTCGTCGGAACGCCAGCACCGCAGACGTATATGGTTCCAACGAGTCTCGATCAGCGAAGTCGTGTCAGCGAGGAGCTGCCGTTCGGATCCCGGGGCGGGGTTGCCATCCACCATTACTTTCCGGTTGATGGGGACTACTTCGTCAAGATGCGGATCCAGGAAAAAGGCTACGGTCTCATGAACTCGACCGATGAGCCCAGCCAGATTGACGCCAGGCTTGATGGAGTCAAGGTCTGGAGCTACGTTGGCGGTGGTTCAAACGGACGACCGGGGCAGTACAAAGATCGTGTTCGTCAGCAAGAGGCGCCGGCCGAGCCAGCGACTCCGTCAGACAAGCCGTCAACAAAGCAGGTAGAGGAGCCGGTCGCTGAACCGACACAGCCGCAGGTGGATGACCTGGACGCAAAACGGCCCCGGCGCATCGTGGAGGGCGCCGACGAGGAACGCGACACCCAGGGATTCGATGACGGACTCGAATTTCACGTCCGCGCCGTGGCCGGCCCTCACGTACTGCAGGTGTTCTTCGTGGACCGAACCTCGGCGTATCTCGAGGACCTGATTGAGCCAGAACTGCGCTCGAAATATCTGCAAGGCAACACCGCCGGCGATCCCGGCATTTCCAAAGTGACGATCACGGGGCCTTACGACGCCGTCGGCGCGCCCGATTCGCCCAGCCGCCGCCACACCCTCATCTGCCGCCCCACGCCCAGGACCGAGGCCGTCTGCGCGAAGCGAATCATCGCCAACCTGGTCAGGCGCGCATATCGCCGGCCAATAACGGAAAGCGACCTTCAAGAGCCGCTCGAGTTGTACCGTACCGCGGCCCGAAAGGGTGGCTTCGATTTGGGTATCGAAGTCGCGCTCCGCGGGATCCTGGTCAGCCCTGAATTTCTGTTCCGCTTCGAGAACCAGCCGGCGGACGTCGCCGCAAATACGCTCTATCGCGTCAGCGACGTCGAGCTGGCCTCTCGTCTCTCATTCTTCTTGTGGAGCAGCATTCCAGACGACGAGCTGCTCGACGTCGCCGTCAAGGGGAACCTCCACACTCCTGCGGTGTTGGAGCAACAGGTACGGCGAATGCTGGCTGATGACCGCTCGGCGGCCTTGATCAATAACTTCGCCGCCCAGTGGCTGCAGCTTCGAAATATGAACAGCGTCTCGCCAAATCCGGAGTGGAGGTTCGACGACAATCTGCGCCAGGAGTTCCGTCGCGAGACGGAACTGCTTGTCAACGCCGTCGTGCACGAGGACCGCAGTGTTCTGGACTTTCTCGATGCCGACTATACATTCGTGAACGAGAACCTGGCGAAGCACTACGGCATTCCGGGCGTTTACGGTCCGCGATTCAGGCGCATCTCGTTGCCGGCCGACAGCGTGCGTCGCGGGTTGCTCGGACAGGCCGCGATCCTGACCGTGACCTCCCTCGAGGCGAGAACGTCCGCGGTACTGCGCGGCAAGTGGATTCTGGAGAACATACTGGGTACGCCCCCGCCGCCTCCACCGCCTAACGTGCCGTCGCTGGAGGATCATAACGACGATGGGAAAATCCTCTCAGCGCGGGAGCAAATGGTGCAGCACCGGAAGAACTCCGTCTGCGCGAGCTGTCATTCGCAGATGGATCCGCTGGGATTTGCGCTCGAGAATTTCGACGCAGTCGGCAGATGGAGAACCACCGACGCGTCTGGCGCGCTGATTGACCCTTCGGGAGCGCTGCCCGGAGGCGGGACATTCCGAAACCCGGTTGAGCTCCGGGCCGAGCTGATGAAGCGCTCCGGCGAGTTCGTGAGGACGCTCACGGAAAAGCTGATGATCCATGCCCTGGGGCGGGGCCTTGAATACTACGATGCGCCGACCGTTCGTCGAATCCGGCGCGAGGCCGCTTCGACGAACTTCCGCTTTTCATCGATCATTATGGGTGTTGTGAAGTCCGCCGCGTTCCAGAAGAGAGTGGCGGTCAAGCGAGAGACTCACACGCGTGTCGCCACCAGCGCGCAGAGATAACCGTTTCATTTGTATTTACGTATCCAGGAGTCGTCAATGTTCATTGCGAAAATGTCGCTGCCGCGCCGGACGTTCCTGCGCGGAACGGGAATCATGTTGGCCCTGCCGTTTCTCGACGCGATGGTTCCGGCACTGTCCGCCTTGGGCACAACGGCCGCTAACCCCGTGCGACGCTTCGGGGCTGTTTATTGCGGCAACGGCAAGAACATGTTCGACTGGACGCCCGCGACCGAGGGCGCCGGTTTCCCTTTTACACCGATCCTGAAGCCGCTCGAGGCGGTCCGGGACCGAGTGGTGGTCGTCACGGGGCTCGATAATTTCCCGGCGATGGATCAGGGCGACAACGGCGGACAGCATTCGCGCTCGGGGCCGGGTTTCATGACCGGTGTGCACGCCAAGCAAACCGAGGGCTCCGACGTACGCGCCGGTAAGAGTCTCGACCAATACGCCGCCGACGTTCTCTGTAAAGACTCCAAACTGTCGTCTCTGGAGCTTGCGCTCGATCGCTCGGAAATCATCGGCGCGTGTGAACACCGGTACGCATGCTCATACGTCAATTCAATCTCGTGGCGAACGCCGACCACGCCGCTGCCAATGGAAACGAACCCTCGCTTTGCATTCGAGCGGCTGTTCGGAAGCGGAGACACTGCCGAACAACGGGTGGCTCGAAGCCAGGAAGACCGGAGCATCCTCGATGTGTTGACGAACCAGGTATCGAGACTCAAGAAGAATATCGGTGTACGCGATGGCGCAAAGCTCAGCGAATATCTCGACGCGATCCGTGACGTCGAGCAGCGAATCGCCAAGGTTGAAGCGAGCAATGCTGAAATGCCGCTACCGGAGCGGCCGCTTGGGATACCTGCGACTGTAAAGGAACACGCTGCGCTCATGTTCGATTTGCAGTTGCTGGCGTTTCAGGCCGATATCACCCGCGTCAGCACGTTGCTGCTGGCCGCAGAGAATTCGCGCACGAACTTCGCCGAGATCGGTCTGCAATCACATCACTCGATCTCGCATCACGGCAACAATCCCGACAACCTCAAGAAATACTCCAAGATCAACACCTATCACGTCCAGATGTTCGCGGACTTCGTCAAGAAGATGGCGGCGACACCCGACGGTGACGGCACGTTGCTGGACCATTCCCTCTTGATCTACGGCAGCGGTATGAGCGACGGCAACGTCCACAACAATCTGAACGTGCCAGTGGTCCTGGTCGGCGGCGCTGGCGGCCGAATCAAGGGAAACCGCCACCTCCGCTACCCGAAAGGCACGCCGCTGGCGAATTTGGGTCTGACCGCCTTGGATGCGCTCGGCGCTCCAATGGAGAAATTCGGCGACAGCAACGGCGAGCTAAATTTGCTGTCCGGCGTGTAAAGGTGCTTGGCAGCTTCTGGCAAGCCTATCGGCGCGTCTGCGGGAGAACGAGTGACG
>QHWL01000120.1:0-5853 GCA_003222555.1 Acidobacteriota bacterium
GATCTTCCGGATGCCGGCGAGCATCAACGTCGACAGGGGGTAGTAGATCATCGGCTTGTTATAGATCGGCAGGAGCTGTTTGCTGACGGCGCGCGTCAGCGGATGCAGCCGCGATCCCGAACCGCCGGCGAGGATGATCCCTTTCATTGCGCACGGCAAATGCAACCACGAAAACACGAAGACACGAAAAAGACACCACCGTCTTCTTCGTGTTTTCGTGCCTTCGTGGCCAGAGGGGTCCGCGTCACCCTTGACGTTCCCCCAGCCCCAATCGTTCGCGATCGTAGCGGCCGGCCTGCACGGCGTCGCACCAGTCGCGATGGTCGAGGTACCAGCGCGCTGTCGCTTCCAGGCCGTCCTCGAATGCGCAGCGCGGCGCCCATCCGAGCTCACGGCGAATCTTGCTGGCGTCGATGGCGTAGCGCCGATCGTGGCCGGGACGATCGGGCACAAATGTCTTCAAGGCGCGATAGCCGGCCATCCTCGCGAACTTGAAGGCGGGATTGGAACGGGCGGGCCGCAGCGCTTCGAGCACCTCGCAGATTCGGTCGACGATCTGGAGATTGCTCCGTTCGTTGCCGCCGCCGACATTGTACTTTTCACCGGCGCGCCCCTTCCGCAGCACGAGCAGAATTCCCGCGCAGTGATCGTCCACGTGCAGCCAGTCGCGCACATGACCGCCGTCCCCGTAGATCGGCAGCGGGCGTCCCTCGAGCCCGTTCAACATCATCAGCGGGATCAGCTTTTCCGGGAACTGATACGGCCCATAGTTGTTCGAACAATTGGTGATGAGGACCGGCAACCCGTAGGTGTGAAAATAGGCCCGCACGAGATGGTCGGCCGATGCCTTGCTCGCCGCGTACGGCGAGTTGGGCGCGTACGGCGTCTCTTCGCTGAACTGGCCGCTCGACCCGAGCGTGCCGTACACTTCGTCGGTCGACACGTGCAGGAAGCGAAACCTCTCGCGCTCGGTCGGCGAGAGCGTGGCGACGAATTGCCGCGCCGTCTCCAGGAGGACGAACGTGCCGACGACGTTCGTTTCGACGAAGGCGCGCGGGCTGTCGATGGAGCGGTCGACGTGCGTCTCGGCCGCCAGATTCAAGACCGCGTCGGGCCGCTCCTCGGCGAATACGCGAGTCATCACGGCCCGATCGGCAATATCCGCCCGCACGAAGCTGACGCGGGGATCTTTGAGCGGCTGTTCGAGGTTCAGCAGGCTGCCCGCGTAGGTGAGTTTGTCGACGACGACGAGACGGTCGGCGGTGTGAACGAGCGCGTGCTGGACGAGGTTCGACCCGATGAAACCTGCGCCACCGGTGATGAGGAGAGTGGGCATGCAATTTACAATTTACAAAGAGAACACGCGATGGCCGTCCTTTGTGAATTGCCAATTGTAAATTGTAAATTGCCGCGTCAGACCGTCGCGCCTTCCGGATATTGGAGAGCGAGCCTCAACTCTTTTGCCAGCGAATCCACCGTCGTTCCGGCCCGCTTCCACGCGCCTTCGGTCTCGAACCGCAAATCGCCGATGCGGCGGCCCCATGGCGCGATGACACGTCCGATGGCGCGGAAATCGGCGCGATCGGCGTGCTCCTGGTCGAGCCGGCGGATCACGTCGGGCGCGACCCGCGCGAACGCCCTGAGCGCGGACGCCGACTTGATGCTGTACTTCCGCCCGTTCCACGCGCCGCCGAAAACGAGCGCGATCTGCTTAAAGTAGTTCACGAAAAACTTCTTCGCCTCCTCGTGGAGGTCGCCCGACTTGCGCGGGCCGAAGGCGTCGGTCGCGAACAGCCTTTTCAGCTCCTGCGCGAGCGGCGCCTGCGCGACGTGCCCGCGTCCGACGCCGAGCAGCTTGATCTCGTCGTAGAGCGGCGAGTCTTCGCGGTCGTTCAACGCGCGAACGACGTCGTGCGCCGTCGCCAGATTGTCGTCGCGATACAGCTGCCGCCCCGACAAGCTGACCAGATGCGAGGGGTTCAACCGCGTGTGCTTGGCGTTGATCGTGACGAACATCTGAACGACATGATCTTCCGGTAGACGATCGAAGATGATCGCGGGCACGCTGAACTCTTCGCCGGCGAATCGATCGATGTCCGCGTGAAGCGCGAGCAGCCGATGCTGTCCGTCAATGGCGCGCAGAATGCCTTCCCGCTCGGGGACTTTCAGGATGCCGAGCCGCGAGTCGTCGCCCGCCGGCTGGAACGCGAGCTTCTCGTCGCAGGAGATGATCACTGCGCCGGGAATCGACGGCAGGTCGCGCGCCTGACGGCACTGCTCGTAATACTGGACGAGCTCGTCGATCTTGCGCCGGATGATCTGACGCTGGTACGCCTTCTCGCTCGACGCGATGCGCCGTTCGAGGAGATCCCAATTGACCTTGGACGGCACGGCCGCGCCCGGCCGCTGCCGACCGCCGCGGACGGGGGGTTGCGCGGCATCGCCGTAATTGAGAACCTCAAACCGGACGAGCTTGTCGATGTCACCGGCCGTGAGCGACGCCTGGTAGAACTGCACGCCGAACTGCTGCATGCGGATCGCGGCAACGTTAATCATAGGATGAGTCCCGAACGCCTCCCGACGGCCCCTTTCAAGCGGGCGCAAAGAGCCGAATTGTAACCGACCGCGTGGCGGGCTTCTCAACGGTTTTTTCGCCGCCGCGCACGGCAACGGCGCAAGCTCAAGCCAACAGCAGTGAGCTAAGTATCACGTACTAAAGGGGTTCTGTCATGTCCCCCCGCGGATGACCCGTGGAAGAGCGACCCGCGATCGGCTGGGCGCCCGTCGGCGCTCGGATGCGGTCTTTTATCGTAATTAATTGCAAGCCAAGCACTTGGGACAACAGCCGAAAAGGGGTCGTACCCCTTTTCCGATCCCTCTTCCGACCGTGCGCCAGGCGCGCGAGAATGCGCGTACAGCTCACCAAGCGGTGGCGGGTTGGGGCGCTTGTCTGGCGCGGCGGCGACCGGTCCATCGCGCGACGATACGATCCTTGAGGACGACCGCACCGTACATGAGCGTCGTAAACAGCGTGTACGCCACGAAAGCTCCCCAGAGCGGTAAGCGCGCGTGCAATGGCCCGCTCAAATAGCCGTACACGAGCTCCACGTGGATCCAGTAGACAAACAGAGAGCTGCGGCCAAAGCGACTGAGCGGACGAAGCTCCATCCCCCGCCGTCCCGCCAGCTGCGCCAGCGTGTAAATTGCAGCGAACGCGAGCATTAGAGTGCCCACGCGGATCATGAAAAAGGTCGGCGAGGTCGTCCAGAATGACGACTCGCGATAAATCGTCGGCAGCGTGGCGGCATAGAAGCCCGCCCCAACGAGGACCCCGCCGGCGCCGGTCAGCCACATCCACAGTCGGTGCTCTCCAGCGGCCTCGCGGGTGGGAGCGAGCAACGCCCCAACCGCGGCGCCGGCGAATACGAATCCGGTCCATGGCAGCGCGGTGAATGTCGTATAGCCATCGGCCGGCCTGAGGTACCACTGCACCCACGTCGGCAGGTCGTTCACCAGCGCGCTGGCACGAACGACAGGCGTCAGCATTGCCAACGCGAGCGCCATTGTCGCGTATGACGCGACCAACCCCCGTGTCGTTCTGGCGAGACCCCAGACGAGCCCCGCTGCGGCGATCGACGGTCCCATGATGTTGAGGATGTCGACGCGGAACAACGACACAAGATTTCCACCGGGCGTCACGACGAAGCTCTGAAGACGGAAGAGAAATGCCAGCAGGAAGATTTCGAGACCGCGCCGGCAGACCGCGTCGACGGCCGCTCGGCGGCTGCCTTCGCGCCGTGCAACGCTCGCCGCGGAAAGCACGAGCGACACCCCTGCAAGCCACAGGAACAATGGCGCCGCGAATCCGCCGAGAATCAACGCATGACGAAAGGCCGCCGTGTGTCGGGCGACACCCAGCGTCCAGGCGTCGGTGGTATGCGCCTCGATCATGAGGAGCAGGGCGAGCGCCCGCGCCCAGTCGATGTACGGACGGCGCGCGGCTGCAAGCGCGTCCACGCGCGAAGGCCCGCCGCCCGCGCTGTTCGGGGTCACCATCGATGATCGGTCGATCGTGGCGGAGACCTTCGGACTACCGATCCAAGTGAAGTCGGCGTTGGTGGGAGGCTTGAGGGCCACGCCTCGACGTTAGACGCTTCTCTGCTGCACGGCGCGCTTCGGAATGAGCGTGCTGATGACGAGCCACGCGAGCGGCAACATGACCAGAAGATAGCTGAGATACTGGCCGAAGCGTCCGTCCGGGCCGTACGGTTCGGTCGCCAGATGGAGCGGCTCGCTGTAGGGGAATATGTTGGCCTCCATCAACTCGTGGAAACCGTAGATGAGCAACTGCACGACGAACACAAGCAGAAACACCGCCGTCACCTGGAAAAACAATCCCAGATTCACGCGGTGCCCGTATCGCGACCACAGCCACGCGACGAAGGCCGCCGACGTCGTGCCGATCGTGGCACCCATGATGATTTTTAACGATTGGATTTGGAACAGCAGCGTCCCCATCAAAAGCGCCGTCTCCATGCCCTCGCGCGTGATCATCAGCAGCGTGAAGAGGAACACGCCGACAAACGCCGCCGTGCCGGTTTTGAGCGTCGAGCTGTGGAGGTGCCCTTCGATGTCGTGCTTGATGCGGCGGGCCGTGCGCCACATATGGACCGTGAGCGATGCCACGGAAACCGCGGCAACGATGGCGAGCGTGCCTTCCCACAGCGAATGGTTCGCCGCGCGCTGGAACAGGAATGCGGCCCCGATGCTGATCAGGACCGACAGTGCGATGCCCCACTGCACAGCGGGGACGAGCTCGCGACGTCCGCTCTTCCGGAGATACGCGAGGCTGATGGCGACAATCAGAAAGGCCTCGAGCCCTTCTCGGAGGGTGATGACAAACGCCTGAAACATTATGAAGACGCCTGAACAATGAGACTCAGTCTCAGAACTGCAAAACAGTGTACTTCGAGATATCCGACCGGTCAAGTCGGGGATGATCGCTCTTTTCGAGGCCCTGACGGGCGCGCCGAAATCGCACAAAAAGACCTCACACCATCCGCCGCCAGCCACAGCGCCGCCGATCAAGAACCTGTGAACGGTTGGAACCGGATCACGCAGCGCGTTTGCCAACAGTGCCTGTGAAGAAACCGTCAACCGCCGAGACCGCGGAGGCGAAAACGTTAAGAATTCTCGGCATGCGGCTGCGAGCTCTGCGTTCAATCGTCCCATTTTTTCATAGGCTCAACAGGTTTGTCGGAAACGCGGACGGCCGCCGCGCGACGGTCACCGAGTGGTGTCCTCGCCAGACGACCCGCATCCGTCCCCGGACGGATACAGACTGCATGGCGTCCGCGCTCGAGATCCGCCATCAAGCCGGTGTCGTCGAAATCACATCGGGAACGCCGGTTGCTATAAGCTGTCTCTATGGGTCATGGCTTTTCTTGCCGCGCGCGCGGTGCGATCAGTGTTCTTCTCTCGTGCGCGGCAGGCGCGTTCCTCGTGATCGTCGTGCTGGCGCCCGGCGGCATCATCGCCCAGGAGCCGACATTCAAGACCGGCACGAAGCTCGTGTCGCTCTTCGTCACGGTGGCCGACGCGCAGAAGCGCCTCGTGCCGGATCTCACGAAAGACGACTTCGAGGTGTTCGACAACGACAAGCCGCAGCCGCTCATATTTTTTGCCAACGAGGTGCAGCCCATCACCGTCGTGGTGATGCTCGACACCAGCGGCAGCATGACGGGGTCGATCGCGCTGCTCCGCTCTGCCGCCGAGCAATTCCTCATTCGCCTGTTGCCGGCCGACAAGGGCCGCGTGGGGGCGTTCAACGACAAGATTCAGTTCAGCGCGCAT
>QHWL01000120.1:5859-13131 GCA_003222555.1 Acidobacteriota bacterium
CGCATTTCACCAACAACCGCGACGAGCTCGTGAGCGATGTCAAGGAGCTGGACTACGGCAACGGCACGAGGCTGTGGGACGCCGTCGGCGCGAGCCTCGATGAACTGAAAGGGCTCGACGGGCGCCGCGTCGTCCTGGTATTCACCGACGGAGACGACACCGAGAGCAGGATTGGCCTCGGCACCGTGATCGATCGCGCGCGTGCGGATGAAGTGATGGTGTATGCGATCGGCCTGGAAAGCAATTACTTCAACGGGCAGCGCATGGTGCGCAGCAAGCCCGACAGTGGGTTGAGGAAGATCGCGGACGAGACCGGCGGGGGCTATTTCGAGCTGCAGAAGACGAGCGACCTGGCGCCGACCTTTACGCGCGTCGCTCAAGAGCTGCACAGCCAGTATGTGCTCGGCTTCACGCCGACCCAGCTCGATGGGCGCGTGCACAAACTGACGGTGAAAACCAAGCCGCCAGGGACGACGGCGCGCGCACGCCGGAGCTACGTGGCCGTCGCCGACAAAGTGGGGGTCGTCGAGAAACCGTAGCGCAGAATGTGGCGTAGGACTTCAGTCCCCACTACACGAACATCATTGCGACGACTAACACGGCAAGCAGCGCGCCGACCACCCATTCCGCGGTCGCCGAAAAGCTCCATTCGAACATTTGTCCTCACCTGCCTTTCACAGAGTTAGACGGATCGGACCTGCCAAAGGTTTAATAGGACCATGACGACTCTTTCCGAGCAGGATTTTCGCGTCAAGAGCGACGAGGCGCTCGAACGCGCCCGACGCGCGCTGTTGGCGCTTGCCGACGAGGCCGGCTTCGAGATCGAGCTCTCGAACGGCGTCCTGGACCTCATTTTCGAGGAGCCGACCGAGGCCCGGTTCGTCGTGAGCCCGAACGCTCCGGTGCGACAGATCTGGGTGTCGGCGATGTCGAAGAGCTACAAGCTTTCGTGGGCGCCCGACGCCGGCGCGTTCGCGTTGAACGGCGAGCCGCTTCCGCAGCTGCTCGAGCGCCTCACGCGCGTGCATCTCGGAGCAGGTCTGAAGAATGGGTGAAAATCACGTTAGAACGAGTACTGGATTCCGAACCGCACGATCCTGGGGGCTGGAATCAGCACGATCTGTCCGTAGGTCGGGCCAGACACATAGGTTGTGGACTGAGCGACGTTGGTATTCAGCGCGTTGATGGCGTCCACGCTCGCTTCGAATCTCCGCTCACCAACCCTGAAGGTTTTTCCTACGCGCAGATCCATGTAGTTCTGGACCGGTCCGCTTTGACTTCCGAACGGTTCGAGGCGGAGGGTGACCGTGCTGAGCTGTCTAAGCGGTGGTCCGCCCAGCGGGTCGGCGGCGCGAAACACGTACGTCCGTTGGCCTTTTACGCCGCTGAGCGTCGTCAGCGTTCCTCCAAAGAGGATGTCAAACGGGAAGGTATAGCTGCCGTTGAGCCTGAACTGGTAATTCCACGTTTCGTCCAAGGGGAACGGGTTTTGGTTCGGGTTTTCAATCACACCCACCTGAATCCACTTATGTTGTTTCGTTGCGCCGAACGAGCTCCCCAAGCTCCATCGATTCGACAGGCGTTTTTGCGCGGCGACTTCAATGGTCTGCGCGACATCGGCCTGACTGTCAGGCCGGTTGACGCGCGCGTTGAGCGTGAACGCGGCCCCCCGGTACGCCGGGTCGTAGTCGTAAATCGTGACCACGCCGCCATCGTCGGCGGTGCCGGTCACGCCATCGGGCCCTGGATCCCGCCGCGTCAGCGGGATGTTGTACACACTGTACGGCCGCGCAATGTTGATGGGGGTGGTGATGTCGTACTGGTTCACGAAGCGCTTGTAGACATACAGGACTCGTCCCGACATGTTCGTGATGAGCTCACGTTCTATCGACGCCGTCACCTCGTGCGTCGTCGGGACCTTGAACGTCTTGTCGTCGAGCGGCTGCGTGTTGGCGGCGCTTGTGATGCTGAGGAAATCCGGAGACCCGGCCGCAGTGCTGAGATTCACTTCGCCGGGCTGATAGTCGTTGTCGCCATTCAGGTCGTGCCATCGATATGCCGTGGTCGTCGCGACGACGGGGTTGTACATGTCGGCGAAATTGTTCGTGTAGTACGGCAACTGGTTGTTGTATTTCCCGTACGTGCCCTTCGCCACCGTTTTCCCGCTCCCGGTGATGTCCCAGGCCACTGCCGCACGAGGTGACCAGAGGTTCCATTTTCCCACGTCAATCGGAGCGTACGTCTTCCCTACGACGAACGTCGACGCTTCCTGGATCTGTTGCGGAATGAACGAGTGCTTGTAGTCGTACCGCACGCCGAGATTGAGCGTGACTCGCCGGCTCAGCCGCCATTGATCGGTCCCGTAGATCCCGTCCAGATTGAGGCGATTGAGCGCGTTAAGGGGGAAGCTGAACGTCGTGATTTCGACGGGTTGGTGCGGCACGCCGCCGACCGTGTCGAACACGAGAATGTAGTTGCCAGCGGGATGGTTGGGTACTGCACCGCCCGCGGTGGACAAAATGGTTCGGAACCCTGCCTTGAATTGGTGATCCCCTCCGAAAATTCCCTGCGGGACATAGGTGAGGTTGCCGGCGAATTGATGGTAATAGGTTGTTCCAAACCGTTGGGCCGTCGTCTGGACGCCGGTTGCGATCGGGCTGCCCGTAAAGAGCGTCGTGGTCCGGTCATAGCTGGACGGAAGCGAGGAAATTGGCGGCGCGCCCGCCAGCCACGTCGCGTTTCCAGGCTGTATGTCGTACTTTGTGTGATAGCTCGTCCGGCCGCCCTTGAAGTCGAACGTGAAATTGTTCGTCGGGGTGCCTCGGAACTGAAAGAACCAGACGTGATCGTACAGATAGTAGATGGCGCTGTGCTCGTACGGGATGGTTCGACAACTCCCGCCCATGAAGAACCCCGTAGTGCATAGTGCAGGTTCCGTTGTCTTTCGTCCAATCTCGCCACCAGAATCCTATGATTTGGTATTGAGGCGACATCTGGAACGAGGACTTCAGGATGCTGCCGTTCTGTGCGCCAACTGGATAGGCAGGCGGCTCGTCACCGGTGAGGTATTTCCCATCGGGACCAGGATTCGCCGCGAAGCCGCCAATCGTCCGCTCGTTCCGCCGCTTCCGGCCCGAAGCAAAAAACCACCACTTGTCGTGCTTGATCGGGCCACCGATATTGACGTGGGTGTCGTAGTAATTCTGCAGGTTCTCCCCGCTGTTGAAGTTCTGCCGACGAAGATTGTCGTCGATATTGCTGGATTGTATGGCGTTGCCCATCACGTACGCGCTGGCATTCCCATGGAATGTGTTTCCACCGGAACTGAAGACATAGTTGATGGCGGCACCCGGGAATTGAATGTCGGCGGTGGTTCCGTACGTTTTCACGTCCATCTGCTCGGTGTCGGTCAAATTGGGCGGCTGGTTGTTGCTGTGCATCTCGAAGTCTTCGACCTGCGCGGTGACACCGGTCTGCCCGTACGCGGAAAGGCTCATGTTGCCCTGGAGTCCTACTTGAGTAGGGTTGCCTGATCTTGTTCCAACGCCGCCGCTCAGCCCAGGAGTGAGACGCACGACATCGGCCTCGTGCCCAACCAGTGGAACCGCCTGACTGACGACGAGCGTGTTGATGGTCTGGCCGCCGCGCGTGGTCGTCACATCCACCACCGGGCTCGCGCCGCTCACCGTCACGGTTTCGGCGACGCTGCCCACCTTCAACGTCATGTCTATCCGGGCCACGAAACCGACCGACAGCTCCACGTTGTCGCGGATAAAACTCTGGAACCCCTGGAGCTCGGCCTGCACGCGATAGATCCCGACTCGCAGATCGTTGAACCGGTATCGTCCCTGGGTGTCGCTGACCGCAGTCATCTGCGGCACCTGTAACGCCGGGCTGGTGAGCGTGAGTGTCACGCCGGGCAGCACCCCTCCCGTGTCATCCGTGACGGTTCCCTCGATGGCCCCGAGGGTTGTCGTGGTTTGCGCTGTCGAAGAATTAGGAGCTCCTGCGATTGCCGCCAGCAGCACCACGAGGACAGGCGTACAGACACAGAAACGCGGTGACGTTCGGCCATCGGGCATGTGGACATGTCCAAGACCCCCTCGCTGAGGCAAAAAATCAACGCCAACGGATGTGACCGGGAGGCTATGCTCCAGTTGGCGGAAAGTCAACAGAGTTGTATTCGTTCCTTGGCTGAACCGCAAGATCAGTTATTGACAATTGGACTTCACTGGCTCAGGATGTAAACCTGAATAAATGGATCGTCTGAACGGTGACTTTCGCGACTTCCGTAGAGTGGGGAGGTTTACAATGCGCATCGTCGTCCGGAAGCCCGGGGTTTTCAGCTCTGTCGCTATCGCTCTGACTGCCATCGTTGCCGCCGTCGTGATGACCGCTGCGGTGGCGACCGCGCAGAAGGCGCCGACGGCCCAGGCGCAGGTGACGTTCACGAACGACGTCGCGCCGATTCTGTACCGTTCGTGCATCCGGTGCCATCGTCCTGGCGAGATCGCACCGATGTCGCTGCTGACCTACAACGATGCGCGGCCATGGGCTCGGGCGATCAAACAGCGCGTCAGCAGGCGCGAAATGCCGCCGTGGTTCATCGATCGAACGATTGGCATCCAGAGCTACAAGAACGATCCGTCGTTGACCGACGACGAGATCGCGACGATCGTCAAGTGGGTGGACGCGGGCGCTCCGCAAGGCAACCCGGCCGACCTGCCGCCACTGCCGCCCCAGGGCGATGTCAACGCGTGGCGGATCGGAACGCCGGATCTCGTTGTGAAGTACCCGACGTATAAGATGCCGGCGACGGGGCCCGATTTGTATGGCTCTCTCTACGTGCCGTTCGACACGAAGGAGGATCGCTACATCAAGGCCATCCAGACCAGAGTCATCGACCAGGGCTCCCGCAAGGTCGTGCACCACGCACTCTCGTATGCCGTCTCACCGGACGCGGACGCCCAGAGCGATGGCGATGACAGCACGTCTCAGGGCGGCCAGTTCCTCGTGGAGTACGCGTCCGGCAAGAACGCCGAGATCTACCCGCCCGATTCCGGAGTCCTGCTGCAGGCCGGCCAGAAGGCGAAGGTGGACTATCACTTCCACTCCATCGGTGAGGAGACCAACGTACAAATAGAAGTCGGCGTCGTGTTTTATCCCAAGGGGACCGTGCCCAAGCACATTCGGTGGTCGAAGCAGCTCGGGCAGGAGGCCGCTGCCGACATCGATATCCCCGCGAACTCCATCGTGCGCCGAGATGGGTATACCCGGCTGAACAGCCCGGCGCGCCTCACGGCGTTTCAGCCGCACTTCCATATCCGCGGCAAGTATCAGTGCCTCGAGCTGATTTATCCGGGCGAGCCCGTGAAGACCGAAACGGTGAGCTGCGCGAACTGGAACTACAACTGGCACACGATCTACAACTATGAAGATAGCGTGGCGCCGATCGTGCCCGCGGGAACCCTGCTGCACGTGATCACCTGGTGGGACAACACCCCGGGTAACAAATTCAACCCGGACCCGAAAAACTGGGTCGGCGCTGGAACGGGCCGAACCATCGACGAGATGGGGTTCTCCTGGATCGGCTGGTACGATCTGACTGACGAAGAATACAAACAGGAGCTGCAGGCCCGCAAAGCGGCGCGGCAACCGAAGAAGATCGCGACCGATCAACAACAACAATGACGTGGCTCTGACCGAGGCACTCTGTTGGGGATCCCCTGCAGAGTGTGCCGGTCTTCCGGATACATTCTGCACCGGACGCCCAAGACCGTAGAGGGGTTGTTATGCCGAAGCATCTGCGATGGCTCATGTGGACGGGAGTTCTCGTTCTCGTCCTGGTTGCATCGGGTGGCGCAAGCCCTCAGGGCAACCCCGATCCATTCGGTTTCAAGTTCACGACGGGACAGAGTATCCAGCCCATTTTCGAAGGCTGGGCGAAGAACCCCGACGGCAGCTTCAGCATGTACTTCGGGTATATGAACAGGAACTATGTCGAGCAGTTGCCGGTTCCAACCGGGCCTGATAACAAGTTTGAACCTGGCGCGCCGGATCGCGGGCAGCCGACGTTCTTCTATACCCGGATCCATCGTAAGGCATTCAGCGTCGCGGTTCCGCAGGATTGGGGCAAGAAAGAGTTGGTCTGGAGCCTGACGGTCCGGGGAAAAACGGAGAAGGCGCTAGCCTGGCTTCAGCCAGAGTGGGAGATCGACCCTATCTATGCCGGAAAAGCCCGGAATGCGGAATCGCTCATCAACAAAGCGCCGACGCTGGCAGTGGACGCGGCGGCGACGGTCACGCTGCCGAACACCCTCACGTTAACCGCAGCGGTGACCGATGACGGGGTGCCGAAGCCTCGAAAGGATCCACCGAAGCAGGCCGTCGGGCAGGAGACTCCGCCGACCCTCAAACCGCTGCCCGGGCAACCGGAACTTCCGGTCAACGTCCCGCAGGTCCAAACGGACTCCGATTCCGCCCGCGGTCGCGGTCGGACCGGTCCTCAGGGACTTGTCGTCACCTGGATCGTGTGGCGAGGCCCTTCCGCCGTCACCTTTGATCCCGCCACCGTTGAGGTCAAAGATGGCAAAGCGATTGTGACGGCACGGTTCGCGACCCCAGGGGTCTATGTGCTCCGCGGCCGCGCCAGTGACGGCGAGTTGTCTGATCAGAAAGATGTAAACGTCACCGTCAGCGGATCTCCTCAGTAATCGAACTCCGTGTCGACAACGAGCTGACACGATCAACGTGACCCGCTGACAGCCACCACTCAGACCGCCGCGTGAGTCACGGTTGAATCCCGCGGCTTCCCGTGGCTTTCGCCAACGCAATCTTCAGATTCTCGCGGGCGCGGACATTATCCGGCTGCAGCTGCAGCGCCCGGCGAAGGTGCGTGATGGCTTCGTCGACCTCTCCCAGCGAACCGAGGCTCGCGCCGAGATTGTTGTGGGCTTCAGCCGAATTCGGATTGATGCGCACCGCCTGACGGAACTCCGCGATCGCCTCCTTCGGCTTTCCTTGCGAACCGAAAATCTCGCCAAGGTTGTTGTGGGCTTCGCCGAGATCGGGCTCGAGTCGGAGCGCTTCGCGGTACTGAGCGATCGCGTCGTTCAACCGTCCTTTCGACCTCAACACGTTGGCAAGATTGTAGTGTGCGTCGGCAAAATCTGGCTCCGACCGGAGGGCGGCCCGGTAATGGCTGATGGCCTCGTCCACCTGCCCGAGTTCCTCCAGCACGACCCCGAGATTGTTGTGCGTCGCGGCATGCCG
>QHWL01000120.1:13181-13872 GCA_003222555.1 Acidobacteriota bacterium
GTCGCGCACCGCATTGCCCAACTCGTAATAGGCCCAGACGTCGCCAGGATCCTTCTCGACCGCGTGACGATAGAGCGCCTCCTTCAGCAGCAGGGCGTCTTCGCCGTTTCGCGGGAGCAGTTGAAGCTGGAGGTGCGCCATCTCGTCGGACGATCGGAGACCGGCGACAACCCGCCGCGGAGGCCGGTTCGGATTGCGAACGTTGTCGCTCGAATTGTCGTAGCTGTACCTCATGCCGATGATCGTCCCTCTGGGAAGGGGAATCGGCGTCGCGTATCGGTAAATATCCTGCCACTTGAAGTTCCACTCGTTGATGCGCAGCAGCTGCTTTTCGCTTCCGTCTGGCAGCTTCGCCACCCCCTCCATCGTTTTGGCCAGGAAATGGGCATGCGGGTAGACCGCCAGAACCTCGACGTCGACCGGCAGCTCGAAGCTGTCCGTCACGACAAAGTTTTTGTCGCCCGGAGCAATGTCAATCGCGTGATCGGCATCCAGTCGCATCAGATACATGGGTGGCCCGACGGGAGCCGCCTCGGCAAAATAGAATCCGACGATGGGGTCGACGGTCTCTGATTTCGCCGACGGGATGAGGTGAAGCTGAAGCACCAGGTCACTGCCAGGATCGAGACGCCACGATTTGTCCTTCACGCCGGGAAACGGCACCATGCCGGGCGTCCACCCGAGAAGATGC
>QHWL01000121.1:0-5431 GCA_003222555.1 Acidobacteriota bacterium
TGACGGACGACCACCAACTCTCCGCCATGATCGATCCACACCTCGCACCGCTCGTTGGCTGTCGCCGCGTCGTGGCGATACGCAGGCAGGAACCGCCCGGCCATGAAGCTGACCCGCGTCACGCGGCCCGATACCGGAAGCCGGTTGACGTGCACGTCCATCGGCGACAGGAAAATGCTGACCTGCTGCCACGAGCCTGGCGGCGCCGCCTCGGCCATCGCCGGCCCGGCCACGAGCACCCGTCCGTCCGCGGGAGACAGCACCGCATCGTCGCCCACGCCGACATGACCGCGTCGATCGGGATCGCGAAAGAAAAAGGCGAAAAACGCGCCGGCCAGGGCGAACGGAATCGCCAGTCCCCATCCGACCGTTGCCGCAGAGAGCACCGCGAGCACGAGGGTGCCGACGATGAAGGGAAGGCCGGCTGAATCGATGCGCAAGATGAAGGGGGCTATGGCGGGCGCGCCCGACCGCGCCCGCGAGAAAGTGAGTCCGTCAGCCGCGCGCGTGTGGTCGCACGTGGGGCGGTGGAGGTTCGTTCGACGATACCGATGACGAGGCCGGCGTCTCGGCCTGCCGATGGCGCCGGAGGATGTCTTCCATTCGATCTTTGAGCTGCAGCTTTCGCTTCTTCAGCGTTACGGCTTCAAGTTGTTCGGGTTCGGAGGGATAAGACTTAGAGGCGAGTTCGTGCAGGCGATCTTCCAGTTCGTGATGCTTGACGGCGAGCTCGTGGAACTCCTCGTCCGTCTGCAGCAACAGTTCCTTCAAGGCCTGTGACTGCCCATTCATGCTCCACCTCCTTGGACAACAGGGGTTCGAAAACGATGAGTCGGACCGTGCGGTGGCATGGCGATCCCGGCGTGCTCCGCGAACGTACCATAAAGGTCGAAGAGGTTGCAAGGTCGGTTCGTTGCAAGGCTCTACCACGGAGGACACGGAAAACGAACGGAGGACACGGAATAACTTTTGTGACTTCATCAGACCGTGACCTCCGTTTTTCATGTTTTAGACCCGTGCCCTCAGTGGTAGCGCTTGTACTCAGAAGCGCCGGCGTCACTCGCCAGGATGCTCACGCCATAACACCAGAGCGTCTTCGATTGGATTCGAATAATAGGCGGGTCTCACGCCGGCAATCGCAAATCCGAACTTTTCGTACAGACCTCGCGCCGGAGTGTTCGATCGACGGACTTCGAGCGTCGCCCGGCGAGCGCCCAGCTTGGTCCCGTCGGCCAGAACCCGCGTCAGAAGCGCGGTCGCCGCTCCTGCGCCTCGCTCGGCCGGCGCGACCGCGAGGTTATTGATGTGAAGTTCCTCGAGGACGCGCCAGAACGAGCAGAATCCCACAACGAGGCCGTTGGCATTCTTCGCGAGATAAAAGTACGACACACCATGATTCTCGAGCTCCGCCACGTACATGTCTCGCGTCCACGGGTTGGTGAACGAGGCTTCTTCGATGGCGAGAATCGCGTCGATGTCGGCGGCCGATGCAAGAGGATCGATTGTCCAGGTCGCCATCGCGGCAGTTGCTTCCTTACTGTCCTTCTCGTCGCGCAAAAAGTCGTGCCCTTCTTTCGCGAATCGTGGATCGACGCTTCTTCTCTCGCGATCGATTTCCGCATCAGGCCGGCGCACGTATAGCGGATGTACGTCCCCTGGATCGACCGCTTCGCCAACCCGCGCCCGCGCGGCGGCCATGCGTCCGACTGCACCCGCCAGCGGTGGCGGTGCCATGACGAGCCGCGACGCGCCGCCGCGACCGCATACGAGATCTTTGTACAAGACCGCCCCGTCGCCAACGAAGACGACAGGCTGGCCTGTCCCTGGCGCCGTCCTGGGGCCTGCCCCGGGCGCGGTCGAGGGATCTGGCGCGACCGCAGTCGAGGGATCCAGCCGTTCGCGCCAGCGTTCGAGCGTGCGCTCCGGATCGCCCACGCCGGCCGATTCGAGCTCGATCAGGCGGCCGGGGTCAAACAGCCCGGCAGATGTGACCTGGTAGAGCGCCGAAAACACCTCGCGGCGCTGCGCGTCCATCCACGCGGCCACAAGCGCGCCCGCCGGCACCTCTCGACTCGCAACCTGGGCGAGGGCCTCGAGCGCGGAGATGCCGACGATCGGGCGCCGGGTGACGAAGGCGAGCCCCTGGATCGTGGCGAGGCCAATCCGCAGCCCGGTGAACGACCCGGGGCCGGCGGCGACGGCAAACACGTCGATGGCCGACAACCCGACGCCGTGCGCCTCGAGCACGGCGAGCACCTCGGCCGGCAGACGTTGCCCGTGCGTCCGCGACGGATCGCCCGGCCTCTCCTCCACAATTTCGTTCTCGTCGACGAGCGCCACGCTTCCGGCGCGCGTCGTCGTGTCCAGCGCGAGCACACGCATGCGTTAGACTAAAAGCATACTCTGCATGAGCTTGTCATCCGATCCTTCCACTTTGCCGGCCCCGGCCTCCGCGACCCCCGCCATGCGTCAGTATCTGGACGCCAAGCAGCACCATCGAGACGCCATTGTGCTGTTTCGAATGGGCGATTTCTACGAGACGTTCTACGAGGACGCGCTCGTTGCGGCGCGCGCGCTCGAGCTGACGTTGACGGCGCGCTCGAAGGACGCCAATGGCGGTGGCATCCCGATGTGCGGCGTGCCATATCACGCGGTCGATACCTATATCGCACGATTGGTGAAGAAGGGCTTCCGAGTCGCGATCTGCGACCAGGTGGAAGATCCGCGCAAAGCGAAAGGCCTCGTCAAGCGCGAAGTCGTGCGGGTCGTGTCGCCGGGGACGCTAACCGACGCGAACTATCTCGACGCTCGAGAGCCGGCCTTCCTCATGGCCGTGGCGCCCGGCCGCGACGGCCCACCGACTCGGACAGCCGGGGTGGCACTGCTCGATCTGTCGACAGGTGAATTCACTGTGGCCGAGTACAGCGGACCAGACGGCATGCAGGCACTCGCCGACGAGCTCGCCGTGCTCAAGCCGCGCGAGATCGTCGTCCCCGCCGGCGCGAATATCGAAGAGACGTGGCCGATGATTGCCGCCGCAGGACTGCCCGTGACGGCCGCCGACGCCTGGACGTTCGACCTGGAATCGGCGCGCCGGACCTTGCTCGATCAGCTCCGCGTCGGAGGCCTCGAAGGCTTCGGCCTGGACCGACGCCCCGTGGCTGTCGCAGCGGCTGGCGCGCTCGTCCATTATCTTCGCGGCACCCAGAAAGTCGACCTCGCGCACGTGCGCGCGATCGGCTACCGCCAGCGCGCCGACGCACTCTTGGTCGATCCGACCACTCTGAAGCACCTCGAGATCATCGAAGGATCGGAAGGCGGCCGCGACGGCTCGCTCCTCGACGAACTCGACCGCACCGTCACCTCCGTCGGAAGCCGCCTGCTCCGCTCGTGGCTGCTCCGACCGCTTTTCGCGCTCGAGCCGATCCGCGATCGGCTGGATGCTGTCGAGGAGCTCGCGTTTCGCACGACCGATCGCGGAAAGTTCCGCGACACGATCAAAGCGGTTCAGGACCTGGAACGCCTGGTCGCTCGCGCGGCGCTCGGTACCGCGGGACCGCGCGATCTCGCCGGGCTCAAGCAATCGCTCGCGGTCGTCCCGCGCGTCCGCGCGGTGCTCCGCGATCTGCAGGCGCCGCTGGTCCGATCGCTCGTCGCCGAGCTCGACGAGCTGGCCGACGTTCGCGACGGAATCGACGCCACGCTCATCGACGATCCGCCGGCGTTGGCGCGCGAGGGCGGCTTCGTGCGCGACGGGGCCGACCGCGAGCTCGACGAGCTGCGTACGATCAGCCGATCGGGCAAGCAGGTGGTCGCCGAGATGGAAGAGCGCGAGAGGGCGCGCACCGGCATCGGCTCGCTCAAAGTCAGATACAACCGCGTGTTCGGGTACTACATCGAAGTCTCGAAATCGAACCTGCACGCGGTGCCCCCCGACTACCACCGAAAGCAGACGATCGCGGGAGGCGAACGGTTCATCACGCCCGCGCTGAAGGAGTACGAAGACAAGATTCTCGGCGCCGATGAGCGAATCGTGGAGCGCGAGCTGGAAATGTTCGAGAAGCTCCGCCGCGACGTCGCAGCCGAAGCGCCGCGGATCCAGTCGGTCGCGCGCGCCCTGGCGGCGCTCGACGTCCTCGCCGCGCTGGCCGACGGCGCCGCCGTCGGCAACTACACCAAACCGCACGTCCACGACGGCGACGAGCTGGCCGTGCTCGACGCGCGGCACCCTGTCGTCGAACGCCGGACCGCCGCGGCCGGCGATGCCTTCGTGCCCAACGACATCATGCTCAACGGCACGACGTGTCAGCTCGTCATCCTGACGGGACCCAACATGGGCGGCAAGTCGACGTATCTGCGTCAGACGGCCCTCGTGTGCATCATGGCGCAGGCGGGATCGTTCGTGGCGGCCCGCGAGGCGAAGGTCCCGCTCGTCGATCGCATTTTCGCCAGGGTCGGCGCCTCTGACAATATCGCGCGCGGCCATTCCACGTTCATGGTCGAGATGCAGGAGACCGCCAACATCCTGCACACCGCGACCTCGCGCAGTCTCGTCGTGCTCGACGAAATTGGCCGCGGCACGGCCACCTTCGACGGGTTGAGCATCGCCTGGGCGGTCGCCGAACACCTCGCGACGCATCCGAAGATGCGGCCCAAGACCCTGTTTGCGACGCATTACCACGAGTTGACCGACCTGGCTGACGCGACGCCGGGCGTCGTCAACTTCCACGTCGCGGCGCGCGAGTGGAAGGACGACATCATCTTCTTGAGGAAAATCGTGCCCGGGCGATCGGATCGCAGCTACGGCATCCAGGTCGCGCGCCTCGCCGGCCTGCCGCAACCGGTCGTCGATCGCGCGCGCGAAATTCTCTTGGCGCTCGAGCGCGACGAGCTGGCGCGCGGGGGACGGCCGTCGGTGAGCGGCACGCCCACCGAGCCGCAGAAACAGCTCGGCTTGTTTCAGACGTCCCCGGCCGACGACCGCTTGCGCGAACGCCTCGCCGCAATTGACGTCGACCGGATGACGCCGCTCGAAGCGCTGACGGTGTTGGCGGAATTGAAAAAGGACGCCGCGTCATGACCGCCGCGAGTCTACGCTCGAGGCCGAGGGACAGCGAAGCCGTGCCAGCGCGTGGGGGTGGGGCCCCACGCGAACTAAATAAAGTCGCGGCCCTGGCGCTGTCACTGCTCGCCGCGACCGGCTGTCTCCGCCAGCCGCCTGTCAATCCCAACATCATCGTTGTCTCCGTTGCCAGTGGCCCCAACAACCTCGATCCGCGGGTCGGAACCGACGACGTGTCGCAGAAGATCGCACAACTCATTTTCAACGGCCTGATGGCCATCAACGAGCAACTTCGAGTGGTGCCGGACCTCGCCGAGCGCCTCGACAATCCCCTACCGAACGTGTACGTCGCGACGCTTCGACGAGGCG
>QHWL01000121.1:5495-5803 GCA_003222555.1 Acidobacteriota bacterium
GACCCGACGTTCGTGTCGCCCTACAAGGGCGCCTATCGGCTCCTCAGGTCCGTCGAGGCACGAGATCGATACACGGTCGTCTTCACGTTGAAAGAACCGTTCGGATCGTTTCCGATTAACCTCGTGCTGCCGCAGATCGTTCCAGAAGGCGCTGACCCTTCGTTCCGCGACCATCCGATCGGTACGGGCCCGTACCGGTTTCTCAGGTATCTCGTCGACGATCGTTTGGAGCTCGCGGCATTTGATGGCTACTTCGGAGGACGCCCGCGCAACGACGGCCTGGTGCTCAGGATCGTGCCCGACGACGT
>QHWL01000122.1:0-1057 GCA_003222555.1 Acidobacteriota bacterium
TGTCATAACAGCAACATGGTTGCCACCTCGACTGATAGAGGATCGGCTCAATATCCGCCAAATAGTGTCCTTTCCGCATCTTAAGGGATGTGGAGCTGTCCCCGACCGGGTGCAAGGCGTCCCGATTTCTTGACACTGTTTCTTCTCGACCGATAGACTCCGTTCCAGCCTGTGTTTCGCAGCACCACGATTCTTGCGGTTCGCCACCGGGACCGAGCTGTGCTGGCCGGCGACGGCCAGGTCACGTTCGGCCAGACGGTCGTCAAACAGGGCGCCCGCAAGATCCGGCGGCTCTACAACGAACGCATCCTCGCAGGATTCGCCGGCTCGGCGGCCGACTCCTTCGCGCTTTTTGCCCGCTTCGAATCCAAGCTCGAGCAGTACCGCGGCAACCTCGAGCGTTCGGCGGTGGAGCTCGCGAAAGATTGGCGCAGCGATCGAATCCTGCGCCGGCTCGAAGCGATGCTCATCGTCCTCGACAAAACCGCCACGTTTCTGTTGTCGGGCAACGGCGACCTCATCGAGCCCGACGATGGCATCGTCGCGATCGGATCGGGCGGCCCGTATGCGCTCGCCGCGGCCAAGGCGCTTGCGGGCAACACCGACCTCGACGCCCGGACGATTGCAGAGAAGTCGATGGCGATTGCGGCTGAAATCTGCATTTACACGAACTCGAACATCTTCGTGGAAGAGTTGTAGTGGCCATCTTTTTGCCTGAAACCACGCAGACCTCGATCCAAGCTCTGACGCCGCGGCAGATCGTCGCCGAGCTGGACAAGTACGTGATCGGCCAGGCCGCCGCCAAACGGGCCGTGGCAATCGCTCTCCGCAATCGCATGCGGCGTCAGAAGCTGGCGCCGGAGCTTGCCGAGGAAATCGCACCGAAAAACATCCTGATGATCGGGCCGACCGGTGTCGGCAAAACCGAAATCGCGCGGCGCCTCGCGCGCCTGGCCCAGTCGCCCTTCGTGAAGGTGGAGGCCTCGAAGTTCACCGAAGTGGGGTACGTCGGCCGCGACGTCGAATCGATGGTCCGCGACCTCGTCGAGCTCGGCGT
>QHWL01000122.1:1243-11767 GCA_003222555.1 Acidobacteriota bacterium
CCGGACGCCTCGACAACCGCGTGGTCGATCTCGAGGTACGAGAGAAGTCGTTCCCTTCCTTCGAGATCATCGCCGGCTCCTCGGTTGAAGAGGTCGACATCAACCTCAAGGACATGCTGCCGGGCCTGTTTCAGGGGAAAACGAAAACGCGCCGCCTGAAGGTGCCCGAGGCGCTCGAATACCTGACACAGGAAGAAGAGCAGAAGCTCATCGACATGGACAGCGTCGCCCGCACGGCGGTCGAGCGCGTGGAGCAGGCCGGCATCATCTTTATCGACGAAATCGACAAGATCGCCGGACGTGAAGGCGGTCACGGGCCCGATGTCAGCCGCGAGGGGGTCCAGCGGGACATTCTGCCGATTGTCGAGGGCACGACTGTGAACACGAAATACGGGATGGTGCGCACCGACCACATCCTCTTCATCGCGGCCGGCGCGTTCCATGTGGCGAAACCGTCGGACCTCATTCCGGAATTGCAGGGACGCTTTCCGATCCGGGTCGAGCTCCATCCGCTCGGCAAAGAGGAGTTCGTCCGCATTCTCACCGAGCCGCGCAGCGCGCTGGTCAAGCAATACACCGCGCTGATGGACACCGAGGGGATCGACCTCACGTTTACCGACGACGCGATTTGCCGCATCGCCGACTTCGCGACCATCGTGAACGAACGGACCGAGAACATCGGCGCGCGCAGACTGCACACGGTGATGGAGAAGTTGCTCGACGAGATCTCGTTCGAGGGACCCGATCTCCTCGAGAAGACCGTCACGATCGACGACGCGTACGTGACGAAAATGCTGTCGGAAATCGTCAAGAACGAGGACCTGTCGCGGTACATTTTGTGAAGAACACGCGGTCGCGTGCTCGTTGCATGCAACCACGAAGTCACGACATCACGAAGAAAACAACTTTAGGGATCGTGCCTTCGTGTTTTCGTGGTGGCATCTTTTGTTCCGCGGGAACGCTGCCTGAAAATGTACGTGTCCCCGTTTTTATCGTGCTCCTTGCGGCCACTCTGGCCGCCGGTTGCGGCAAGAAAGGGCCTCCGCTCCCTCCTCTCCTCAAACTTCCCGCCCCGCCGCCCGACCTCATCGCCGAACGTCGCGGATCGAGAGTCGATCTGCAATTCACCGTGCCGGGCGCGAACACCGACGGTACGCGGCCGGCCAATGTCGAGCGCGTCGAGGTGTACGCCTTTACGGGTCCGACGACGGTCACCGACGATCAATTACTGAAGCACGGCATGAAAGTGGCGAGCCTCCGGACCAAGACGCCGCGGGATCCGAACCAAACGATTGAAGCCGACGAACCGCAAGACGAGATTGAGTCGCCCGAAGGACCTGGACTCGATCAGGGCGCGCTCGCGCGGGTCGACGAAGAGTTGACCGGGACCGCCATGGCGCCGACCGACGTGACCAGCGACACCGGCAAGCGTCCCGCGCCGGCCATGGAGCGCGGCGCGTCGCGGCCGCTCCTCGGACCGCCGGCCACCGCGGCGTCGCGCATCTACGTGAGCGTCGGCGTCAACAATCGGGGGCGCAGGGGACCCGTGTCGCGGCGCGCCGCCGTCCCGCTCGTGCCGCCGCCACCGCGGCCGCCGACGCCACTGGTGAGCTACGACGAGTCGGCGATTACCGTCACGTGGACCGCGGCCGCTGCCGGGCCGCTTCCACAGAAACCGGCGGGCGGACCAGCGGGAGCGGAAGTGCTGCCGTCCAAACCCATCGGCCCGGTGCTACCCCCGATCACGTACAACGTGTACGAGGTTTCGCCAGCCGATACGGACTCGAGCCGGACGCCGCGTCCCTCGGCCGAAACGCGGTTGACCAAGATGCCGATCGCCGAAGCCCGCTTCCGCGACACACGCATCGAATGGGGCGCGGAACGTTGTTACGTTGTCCGCGCGGTCGAGACGATCGACACGCTGACGCTGGAGAGCGACGCAGCCCCGCCCTCGTGCAAAAAGCTGGTCGACACATTTCCTCCGGCTGCGCCCAAAGGGCTCACGGCGAACCCGACCGAAGGCGCCATCAATCTCATCTGGCAGCCCAACGGCGAAAAAGATCTGAACGGCTACCTCGTGCTTCGCGCGGTCGCGCCGGGCGAGAATCTGAATCCGGTGACGTCGTCTCCGATCCAGGGAACCACCTTCAACGACAACGTCCAGCCGGGCGTCCGTTATGTCTATGCCGTGGCGGCGGTCGACAAGGCGGGGAATACGAGCGCGCCGTCCAACGCAGTCGAAGCGATGGCGCGGTAGGTTAAGATCAGCTCCTCATGGACCGCCTGTATCGGATCGAATACCAGGGCGCTCGGCAGTACGCGGTCGAACGCGACGGGACGCTTCACCGCGTCAGCGGCGACATTTTCGATGGATGGAAGGCCGGCGACGCCATCGCCGGCGGCCTGAACGCGACGGGTCTCCGCGTGCTGGCGCCGGTGAAGCCGTCGAAGGTCGTCTGCGCCGGGCTCAACTACAAGGAGCACGCGGACGAAACCGGTCGCGCGCTACCGGCCGAGCCGCTCATCTTCATCAAGCCGTCAACGGCGGTGATTGGACCTGACGATCCGATCCGATTGCCGCCGGGAGTCGGACGAGTGGATCATGAAGCCGAGCTCGGCGTTGTCATCGGGCGCCGAGCGCACCGCGTGCCTCGGGCAAAGGCCTGGGAGTACATTCTGGGCCTCACCTGCGTCAACGACGTGACGGCGCGCGATCTGCAGAAAAAAGAATCGCACAACACGCGCGCCAAGGGATTCGACACGTTCGCGCCGATCGGCCCGTGTATCGCGCGGGGACTCGCCGGCGGGGCGCTTTCGGTCGAGGGGTGGGTCAACACCGAGCGGCGCCAGGCGTCGAGCACGCGGTCCCTGATCTTTTCGATCGAGCATCTCGTCGAGTTCGTCACCTTCGTGATGACGCTCGAGCCCGGCGACATCATCGCAACTGGCACGCCGGCGGGCATCGGCCCGATTCACGCCGGCGACACGGTGACGATAAAAGTGGAAGGTGTGGGCGAGCTGAAGAACCCTGTTCAGAACGAATGAAAAGCGCTACCACGGAGGACACGGAAGGCTGAACGGTGGACACGGTCAATTACTTCGTTCGGAACGTATGACAACACTACCGGGGATGACATTGGCACAACAGCGCTACCACGGGGGACACTGAGAACGAAACGGAGCACGCGGCACGGGACGTCTTAAAGAAAGACAGTGCCCTCCGTCATGCACCGTGACTTCCGTGGTAGCGCATTTCGTCAGAGAAAGCAGGTCCTTCTATGAAGCTCTTCATCGACTCCGGCAACATCAAAGACATCGAAACGCTGGCAGCCATCGGCATCATCGACGGCGTGACGACCAACCCGACGCTTCTGTCCAAGGAGCCGGGGGACTATCGCGACAACCTGAAGAAGATCTGCCAGATCGTCAAAGGACCAGTCAGCGGGGAAGTCACCGCCACCGATTTCGCCGGGATGATGCGCGAGGGGCACGACATCGCGCATATCGACTCGTACATGGTCGTGAAGGTGCCGCTGACGCGCGACGGCATCAAGGCGTGCAAGGCTCTCTCAGGCGAGGGGATTCGCGTCAACGTGACCCTCTGCTTCTCGGCCGCGCAGGCGCTGCTCGCCGCGAAAGCCGGCGCCTCGTACATCAGCCCGTTTGTCGGCCGGCTCGACGACGTCGCCACCAACGGCATGGAGCTCGTTCGCGAGATCGTCGAGATCTACGACAACTACGAGTTCCCGACGGAAGTGCTCGTCGCCAGCTGCCGGCACCCGATTCACATCGTCGAGGCCGCGCGGATGGGCGCCGACATCTGCACGTGCCCTCCCGCGGTCATCGATCAGCTGTTCAATCATCCGCTCACCGCCATCGGGCTCGAGAAGTTCCTGAAGGACTGGGAAAAAGCGCACGAGGCGGTGAAAGCATAGCTGTCGGCTCCTGGCTATCGGCGTGATCGCTGATAGCCGCTGGCTGAGAGCTGAAAGCGGCACCAGATGGATCGCCGACACGTTCTGGACGAGCTCGAACGCCGCGCCGAGCTGGGCGGCGGTGACGATCGACTGAAGCGCCAGCATGCCGAAGGCAAGCTGACCGCGCGCGAGCGGATCGAGCTGCTGTTCGATGCGGGCACCTTCGAGGAGGTCGACAAGCTCGTCACCCACCGCTGCCGCGACTTCGGCATGGACGAGCAGCTGATTCCGGGCGACGGCGTCGTCGCCGGCCACGGCCTCATCGACGGCCGGCAGGTTTTTGCGTTCGCTCAGGACTTCACCGTCTTCGGCGGATCGCTTTCGGAAACCAACGCCGCCAAGATCGTGAAGGTCATGGATCTTGCCGTGAAGCTCGGCTCGCCCGTGGTCGGCCTCAACGATTCAGGCGGCGCGCGCATTCAAGAAGGCGTGCTCTCGCTCGGCGGCTATGCCGACATCTTTCTTCGCAACACCCTCGCGTCGGGCGTCGTGCCGCAAATCTCGGCAATCATGGGACCGTGCGCGGGGGGCGCCGTCTATTCGCCCGCGATCACCGACTTCACCGTCATGGTGAAGAACACGAGCTACATGTTTGTGACCGGTCCAGACGTCATCAAGACGGTGACGCACGAAGATGTCACCAAGGACGAGCTCGGCGGGGCGATGACCCACAACGCGACGAGCGGCGTCGCGCACTTCGCGGTGGATGACGATCGCGAGTGCCTGGCGCTCATTCGCGACCTGCTTTCGTTCATGCCCGGCAACAACCTCGACGATCCACCGCGCGCGCCGACCACCGACTCGCCCGATCGGGAAGACGATCTACTCGACCGGCTCGTCCCTGCCTCGCCGAATCAGCCGTACGACATGCTCGATCTGGTCCGCACGATTGCCGACGGGGGCTACTTCCTAGAAGTCCATCAGCACTTCGCGAAGAACATCATCGTGGGCTTCGCGCGGCTCGATGGACGGCCGGTCGGCATCGTGGCCAATCAGCCGGCGGTGCTGGCGGGGACGCTCGACATCGACGCGTCCGTCAAAGGTGCGCGCTTCGTGCGGTTTTGTGACGCGTTCAACATCCCGCTCGTCACCTTCGAAGACGTGCCCGGCTTTCTGCCCGGCACCGTCCAGGAGTACGGCGGCATCATCAAGCACGGCGCGCAGCTGCTGTTCGCCTTCGCCGAAGCGACGGTGCCGAAGGTGACCGTCATCACCCGCAAAGCGTACGGTGGCGCGTACTGCGTCATGTCGAGTAAGCACATCCGTACCGACTTCAACTACGCGTGGCCGACGGCCGAGATCGCCGTGATGGGGCCGGAAGGCGCGGTCAACGTGCTGTTCAAGCGCGAGCTCGAGACGGCGGCCGACTCAGTGCGTGCGCGTGCGGAGAAGGTCGCGGAGTTCCGCGAGAAGTTCGCGAATCCCTACATTGCGGCGGAGCGCGGCTTCCTCGACGAAGTAATTCAACCGCGCCACACGCGCCGCAAGCTGATTACCGCTCTCAAGCGCCTCGAGAACAAGCGGGACAAGAATCCGCCGAAGAAGCACGGCAACATCCCGCTCTAGTGAATGTGGCAGCCCCGCCGAAGTAAGATAAGTCAGCTCCAGTGAAGAAGATTGTCATCGCCAACCGCGGCGAGATCGCCGTGCGCATTATCCGCGCGTGCCGGGAGATGGGCCTGTCGCCGGTCGCGGTCTATTCCGAGTGCGACCGCGCGGCGCTGCACGTGCGCTATGCGGATGAGGCGTACTCGATCGGCCCAAGCGCTCCGCGCGACAGCTATCTGCGCATGGAGGGCCTCATCGACGTCGCGCGCCGTGCGGGCGCCGACGCCCTGCACCCGGGGTACGGCTTCCTTGGGTCCCACTCCCGACGCCATCGCGCTGATGGGCAGCAAGACCGCGGCACGGGCCGCCGCCAGGCGCGCGGGCGTGCCGGTTGTTCCGGGCACGGAGCATCCGCTCGCCGCCGACGCCGCTGACGCCGACATCGCGCGGCTGGCCGACACGATTGGGTATCCCCTACTCGTCAAGGCCGTCGCTGGTGGCGGCGGGAAAGGCATGCGCACCGTCACCGATCCCGCCGAGCTGGCGGGCGCCGTTCGTGGCGCGCGCTCGGAGGCCGCCGCGGCGTTTGGCGACGCCGCGGTGTATCTCGAGCGGCAGCTCCACCGGCCGCGTCACATCGAAGTGCAGTTGCTCGGCGACGAGCACGGAACGGTCGTGCCGTTCGTCGAGCGCGAGTGCTCGATCCAGCGTCGCCATCAGAAAGTGGTCGAAGAGACGCCGTCGCCGGCCGTGACCCCGGCGCTGCGACAGACCATCACCTCGGCGGCCGCGGCCGTCGCGCGCGGCGTCGGCTACACCAACGCCGGCACCATCGAATTCCTGCTCGACGAGGACGGCAAGTTCTACTTCCTCGAAATGAACACCCGCCTGCAGGTCGAGCACCCAGTCACCGAAATGGTGACCGGCATCGATCTGGTGCGTTGGCAGATCCGCATCGCGCGCGGCGAACGGCTCGACCTCGATCCGCGCGATCTCGTCCAGCCGCGGGGGCACGCGATCGAGTGCCGGATCTATGCGGAAGATCCGGACAACAACTTTCTTCCGTCGCCCGGGCGCCTCCTGCACCTTCGGCCGCCTGCCGGTCCTGGAATCCGAGACGACAGCGGCGCCACAGCCGGCCTCGACGTGCCGATTTTCTACGACCCGTTGATCTCCAAGCTCATCGCGTGGGCCGAGGATCGACCGCAGGCGATCGCGCGTATGCGACGCGCGCTGGGCGAGTACGTCGTGACCGGTATCAGGACCACCGTCCCGTTCTTTACGTGGCTGTTCGCGCAGACGGAGTTCATCGAGGGCAAGTTCCACACGACGTATCTGGACGAACTGCTCAAGGCGCGCAGCGGCCGTCCCTTCGTCGAGGTGACGCCCGACGTCGAGGAGGTCGCCTCGATCGCCGCCGCGCTGCAGGTCATGCTGTCGCCAGCCTCTGTCGCCGCGTCAGCCGCAGTCGACCGAGCGGAACGACGCTGGAAGACCTACGCGCGGGTCGAAGGGTTGCGCAGCGGAGCGCGGCCCGTCGAAGCGTGACCGAAGCAGAGAGCCGCGCGACCGGGGGCTTTTTCCGGTACGCTTGATCACGAAGGTACGAAGGGTCACGAAGAACACGAAGCGATTTTGTACAAGATGATTCTTCGTGACACTACCCGGTCCTTCTTTGTTTTCTTGACACATTATTTCATGCGGCGAGGTGCTCGAGGGTGGCCGCACGACACGCCAGCGCAGCGGTCATCACCTGTTGCCCTTTGGGCGTGACGCGATAGACACGGGTACGAGCGACCTTTGCAATCAAGTTGTGGGCACGGTACAGCCGGAGAAGCCGCGAGACGCGCGCCGTCAGGCGCCGGTGGTCGGCCGGATCCGTTGGCGGTGGGGCACTCAGCCCCTCGCGCAGGTCGCGGGCACGCACGCCGTCGAGCAGGGCGCGGCCGTCGAGCATCCGCGCAAAGCACCGGCTCTCCTCCACGGTGATGGGCCGCAGGGGCCGATAGGGTCGGCCGTTCACGATACGCCGCCGACTCACGGGATCAAGCAGCTGCGCGACCGGGGTCGGCAGGGCGACGACACTCAGCGCGTCGAGGTACCGCGCATTGGTCGCCTGCGAGAGGACCACCCGGCGGGAGATATCCGCGATCCCTTTGCGCAGGTGGACCCAGTGCCGCGCTGTGCCAGGCGCGGTCGCCCGATACACTTTGAAGCGGCGCGGCTGATTCAGCGTCGTTTCGACGCGCAAGACCTGGCCGAGTTTGTCGTACATCTTCAGGGAGTTTTCGGCGACCCAGTGTTTGACGCGCACGCCCTCGATACGGCGTTGGACGCGCGTGGTGACCTCGGCCGTGTGCGGCGTGCCCGGCCGGCCGAAAAAGCGCAAGACGTCTGGCGTATGGAAGTGCTGAAAGGCGTGGGCGACCAGCGTCGGATATACCGTCTGCAGACTCGCGCGGTCGCGAAACAGGACATCGGTTGCGTATTCGCTTTCGTCCAGGCTCCAGTAGTACGGCCGGAGCTGATGCCCGCGGAGCAGGGGATTGACCCGCGTGGCCAACACGCGGAGCACACGCGCCCACGGCCGCGTGTCGAGCTGGCGCAGGAGCCGCTGCGCGAGGCCGAGATCCTCGATGTCGAAGACACAGTTGTCGACTTGCGTGAAGCGGCTGCCGTGCCGACGCAGCTGTTGCGCCAACCACTCGCGCCCATTGATACAGATCTGGATCGTGAAGGGCAGCCACGTCTGCATGCGGACATGCATCAGGCCGAAATCATGGTCCCAGTAGTAGAAATACAGATGCGCGCACCGACGTTCGCTGGGGACCAGCTCCAGGCGCCGCGTCTGTCGATTCCCGCGCACCCGAAACGACCGGCACCCTTCCACGCACTCAAAGATCGCAATCAGCCCGTCGCGCACGCCATCGCGCGCCAGAATCTCGCGGGCGCGATCCTCTTTGCTGATCTTCCACGACGAGAGATACTCGAAGGGTCGGCCGAACTCCTCGGCCATCGCGCGAGCATGCGCCAGCAGCTGGGCCGACAGCCGCTCGGCAAACGGGCCGAAGTCCTTCAGCAGGACGTGCTGCTGATTGAGCCAGATCCGCAGCCCTTTCCAGTTGCTAATCGACCGCAACGTTCCGCGAAATCGCATGCGATCAAATCCTGTTATGATCCCGGCGATGCGGTCCTGGTGCCGCGTCACGAAACGCTCCATCGCTCGTCCTCCCGGTCGATGCGTTGTGGTAAACACATCATGCCGGAAACTGGCGTGGAGCGTTTCACGTACTCAGGAGTGGCGCTATACCCGCCATTTCGCGCGACGGAGCCGCAACCACCGCGCGGGGCCCACGCCGTCGCGGTTTCTACCACGGGTCTTCGACATCGCGACGATTTGGTTGCGGCTCCGCCGCGCTGGGATCTTCGTGGTTATTCGTGCCTTCGTGATGATCGTCAAGGAGGAAGCCATGAAACCGGTACTGCGTAATGTGGTGGCCCTCACAGCCGCATCGCTGTTGCATGCCGGTTGTGGGACGCCAAGCACCGCGCAAGACAAGAGCGGCAAGCTCGAGGTGCAGTGGCTCGGCCAGACCTCGATGAAGGTCACCACCCCAGGTGGCAAGGTGATCGTGATCGACCCCTTTCTGACAAACAACCCGAAGACGCCGCCCGAGTACAAGAACCTCGATGCCCTGGGCAAGGTCGATCTGATCCTCGTGTCGCACGGTCACATGGACCATTCTGCGGACGCACCTGCGCTGGCGAAGAAGAACAACGTGCCGGTGTACGGCCCCGCGGGACTGAACCAGGTATGGATTACGCTGGGCGTCCTGCCGCCTGCGCTTTCAGTGCGCTTCGGCAAAGGAGGGACAATTACGCCGCTCGGCCCGGACATCAAGATTACCGCGACCCATGCCGAGCACTCCTCCGAAATCGTGTGGAAGAATCCAGAGACAGGCAAGGACGAGAGTCATATCGGCGGCGAGCCGGTGGGCTTCATCCTCGAGCTCGAGAACGGCTTCAAGATCTACCACATGGGCGACACGGGCCTGTTCGGCGACATGAAATTCATCGGCGAGTATTACAAGCCGGATCTGATCATCGTCCCCGTCGGCGGGCATTTCGTGATGAGCCCGAAGGACGCCGCGTATGCCACGCGCGAGTGGCTCAAGCCGAAGTACGCGCTTCCCGTGCACTACGCCACGTTCCCCGAGCTGAAAGGCACGCCCGAGGAATACGTGCAGGCGCTCGGTAGCAGCTCGACCAAGGTGTTCCCGATCAAGCCCGGCGAGAAGCTCAATTTCTAAAGCTCTTCGCCCGCTGAGAAAATGCGACGTTTGAACGCAGAGCTCGCCGAGCACGCAGAGAAATCCTTAGGCATTTCTATTCGGCGGCCTCCGCGGTCTCTGCGTTGAACGTGAACGCTAGCTAGAAATCGACCTGCGAACTGATCTTCACGAAGCGGCCCATCATGACCAGCTGCGGCAGCCGCCACGTTGCATACGCTTGGCTTTCTCCCTGCACCGCGCTTGAATTCAGCGCATTGTAGATGTCGAGATTCACCGATGTGCGGCGCGTGCCGAACCTGAGGACTTTGCCAACGCGCAGGTCGAGTTGGTTCACCCGGTCGCCGTAGAGGACGCCCGCCGACGCCGTACCCAGAGCCGTGGCCACGGCATTTGATTTTTTACCTGAACGTTCTGTTGGCCCCCAGACAGCACACGCCCGAGCGACGGAGTCACTACCGCATTGGACGCGTTGTACGTGGCTTGGACCAGCGGGCCGGGGACGCTCTGGTATGAGCCACCCACCTGGACATCCAATTTCGGGATCGTGTAGGAGCTGAGGACCTTGACCTGCGTGAGGAACAAGGAGTCAACGTGGCAGTAACTCAACGGCATGGCCGTGGTTGCCGTGGTGATGAGCTCAGGGTGCTGCGAAACGACGCCGCAATTGTCTGTACTGGTGCGCCCCGTGCTGACACCGCCCTGGAGAG
>QHWL01000164.1 GCA_003222555.1 Acidobacteriota bacterium
CGAATTTCCGGCTCACGTTGCCTTGAAACTCGATTGTGACCTGGGCGCCTGCGACCGGCTGGCCCTTGTCATCCTTGACGGTACCTTTGATGCGTCCCTGTGCGGCCGCTGGGAGCGCGATTGCCAGCGTTGCCAAGAGCGTGCATGCAAACAGCCCGACCTGTTGGCCGTTCAGTCGGCGGACCATGGAACCCTCCTAATCAAAAGCGCAATTACAGCGTGACAAATAGTTTACTGAAAAAAGGCCTCGATGCGCCAGAGGTCGTGCACAACAGGGGCAGGGGGGAGCGACCCGAG
>QHWL01000165.1 GCA_003222555.1 Acidobacteriota bacterium
CCAACACGGCCAAGACGCCGCGGTCGCGCCGGTGGCGGATGAGCCGGCCCAGACCCTGCTGCAGGGTAAGGATGGCCAGCGGCACCTGATACTCGTCGAACGGCTCGCCGCCCCTGGCCCGGATGGCGTCGATCCGCGCCGCCGTAATCGGATCGCCGGGCGAGGCGAACGGCAGCTTGTCGACGATGACGCAGCTCAACGCGTCGCCGACGACGTCGACGCCCTGCCAGAAGCTGGCCGTGGCAAACAGCACGGAGTGCGGCGTCTGACGGAACTGCTTGAGTAACTGCGAGCGCGGCGCCGTCCCTTGCACGAGAATTGGATAGTCGAGGGCCATCTCGGCGATGGCCTGGACGTCGCGCAGCGTCGCGTAACTGGTGAACAGCACGAAGGCCCGGCCGCGTGAGCGTTTGAGGATCTCGATGACCTCGCGTCCGGCGGCCATCGCAAACTCCGGCGAGCGCGGATCGGGCATGCGTGGCGGCAGATACAGGAGGGCCTGCTGCGCAAAGTCGAATTCGGACTTGAGCCGCACTTGGTCGGCGCCGGCGATGCCGAGCCGGTCGCGGATGTAGTCGAACCGGCCGTCGACGGTGAGCGTCGCCGAGGTGAGGACCGTCGTCCGCATGCGGTCGAACAAGAGCTCGCGCACAATCTTGGAGACGTCAATCGGCGAGGCGCGCAGAAAGATGCCGCGGCCGCGAAACTCGACGAAGTACACGTAATCGGGATCGCCCGCGCGCAGCAGAAACCGCAGCTCGTCGCGCAGCGCGCCGGCGCGGCGGGCGAGCGCGGCGATCTCCTCGGCGTCTCCGGCGCCTTCCTCCGGGTCTCCCGCTCGCGGCGGCTTTTTCAGCAGCGCCAGGGTCGATTCGACAGTGTCGAGAGCGCCCGTCAGATACGCGGCGGCCTCGCCCGCGTGAGCGAGCGAGGCCTCGGTGGCGCGCACACGCTCTTCCCGTGCGAGCGCCGGGCTCCATCTCTTGTCCCGCGCGCCATCGCCCGAACGGTGCGCGGAGGCGAGCGCGTTGAAGAACGCGCGCGCGCGGTCGCGCAGCTTTTCGATCGCCTTCGCGATGTCGTCGCGGGACTGGCGGTCGTCCACGTCAGTATTCACTCGTGGAGAGCCCCGTCCACGACCGCCGCCGCTCTTGCGATCGACCAATCTCGGGGCGACGAGCCGCTCCAGGTCGCGCGCAAGCTCCTCGACGCGATAGGTGCTCGCGCTGAAGCCGAAATACTGCGTCGCGATGTCCTCGAGCTGATGCGCTTCGTCGACGATCGCATTGCTGCACGCGGGAATGACTTCGCCGAAGGCGTTCTGTCGCACGGCCAGGTCCGCGCACAGCAAGTGATGGTTGACGATGACCACGTCGGCCGCCGCCGCGCGCTGGCGCATGCGCGTCACGAAGCAGTCGTCGTACCGAGGACACTTTGTGCCGAGGCACGTTTCGGCGGTCGCCGAGACTTCGCTCCAGAACGGAAGATCCTCCGGCAGATCGTCGAGCTCCCCCCGGTCACCGGTCTCGGTTCGCCGAGACCATTCGCCGATGATCGGCAGAAAGACGTCAGCACCGATTGGGGTGGTTCTCTCGTTGAGTTGATCGAGGCGATGCAGGCACAGATAGTTCGCGCGCCCCTTCATGTAGGTCGCCGTGAAGGGGATGCCGAGCGCGTCGCGCAGTGCGGGGATGTCCTTGAAGAAAATCTGCTCCTGCAGGGTTTTCGTGCCCGTCGAGATGAGCACGCGTTGACGGCTCAGGAGCGCGGGGACGAGATAGGCGAGCGTCTTCCCCGTGCCGGTTCCCGCCTCCGCGAGGAGGACGCCGCCGCTTTCGAACACTCGCGCGACGGCGGCCGCCATTTCGACCTGGCCCGCGCGCGGCTCGAAATCCGTCACCGCGCGGACCAGTTCGCCATCGGCGGCAAACACCGCGACGACGCGTTCGCCGAGCGTGGTCTCGGCGGTCGTGCGGGCCTTGGGGCCTGCTACTCGGGGTATAGAGGGAACTTCCGGCACAGCGTCTCGACCTCGGTGCGGATCATCCCGAGTGCGCGATCGTCTTCGGGCGTCTCGAGCGCGCGCGTGATGAGCTCGCCGATTATTTCCATTTCCCGATCGCGCATGCCGCGGGTCGTGACGGCCGGCGTTCCGATCCGGATCCCGCTGGCCACCAACGGCGGATTCCGATCGAAGGGAATGGCGTTCTTGTTGACGGTGATGCCGGCTTTGCCGAGCGCCGCCTCGGCGAGCTTGCCGGTGACGCCGCGCGAGAAGACGTCGACGAGCATCAGATGATTGTCGGTTCCGCCGCTCACGAGCCGGAAGCCCGCGGCCGACAGCACGCCGGCGAGCTTGGTCGCGTTCGCGACAATTTGCCGCTGGTAGACGGCGAACGCCGGCTCCGCTGCCTCCTTGAAGCACACCGCTTTGGCCGCGATGATGTGCACGAGGGGTCCGCCCTGTACGCCGGGAAACACGCTCTTATCGAGGTCCTTCGCGTACTGCTCCCTGCAGAGCACCATCCCGGCTCTTGGCCCCCGGAGCGTCTTGTGCGTCGTCGTCGTGACGAAATCGGAGTGTGGCACCGGGCTCGGATGCAGGCCGGCGGCGACGAGCCCGGCGATATGCGCCATGTCGGTGACGACGGCTGCGCCGAAGCGCTCGCCGGCGGCGCGAATCCGCGCGAAGTCGATGATGCGCGGGTACGCGCTGGCGCCGACCATGATCATCTTCGGCTTGTGCTCGTCGGCGAGCCGAGCCAGCTCGTCGTAGTCGATCCGCTCATCGTCCTTGCGAACGCCGTACGGAACGATCGTGTACAACTTCCCGGAGAAATTCAGCGGGTGTCCGTGCGTCAGATGCCCGCCGTGCGACAGGTTCATGCCGAGAACGGTGTCGCCCGGCTTGAGCAGCGCGAAGTACACCGCCATGTTGGCCTGGGCGCCAGAATGGGGCTGCACGTTGGCGTGATCGGCGCCGAAGAGCGCCTTCGCGCGCGCGATCGCCGCGCGCTCGACGACGTCGACCCACTCGCAGCCGCCGTAATAGCGGCGGCCCGGATATCCTTCGGCATATTTGTTGGTGAAGACCGAGCCGGCCGCCTCGAGGATCGCGCGGCTCACGAAGTTCTCCGACGCGATGAGCTCGAGGCCGCTGTTCTGCCGGTGCAGCTCGTCGCGGATCGCCCCCGCGATTTCAGGATCGGCTTCGGCGAGCGTGCGCCAAAGGGGGACCGTTGTTTCGATGGCCATGATGGCTAGGGCCGTTGCCGTTCCACCGCGGTGATTTGGTCGATTCGCCGCTGATGGCGGCCGCCGTCGAAAGGCGTCGTGAGCCAGAGTGTCAGAATCTCGTCGGCCAGGCCGCGTGCGACGATGCGCCCGCCCATCGACAGCACGTTGGCGTCGTTATGTTGGCGCGACAGACGTGCCGTGTACAGATCGTTGCAAAGCGCCGCGCGAACGCCGTCAACTTTGTTGGCGGCGATCTGTTCGCCCTGGCCGCTGCCGCCGACGAGGATACCGCGATCGGCGTGGCCGTCGGCCACGGCGCGGGCGACGCCCACACAGATGGGTGGATAGTCGACCGGCACTTCGCTGTCCGTGCCGTGATCGTCGATGGCGTGGCCGAGCCGCTGCAAGGTTTGCTTCAAATATTCTTTCAGCAGGAAGCCCGCGTGATCGGCGCCGATGGCGATGCGCACGAGTGGTGATTGTACTATGTTCATGGCGGGTTCAAGGTTCAGAGTTCCAGGTTCGGGCGAACCATGAACGATGAACCCTGAACCCTGAACCCTGAACCCTGAACGATGAACCATGAACCCCGGACTGTTTCCCACCGTCACCATTTCCGCGCGAGGCGAGCAGCGGCTCAGGAGCGGCCACTTGTGGATTTACCGCGCCGACGTGGCCGACGTGCGCGCGGAGGCCGGCGATCGCGTCGTGGTCCGAGATCCGCGCGGCCGCACGCTCGGTCACGCCCTCTTCAGCGATCGCTCGCAGATCGCGCTCCGTCTGTTGACGTTCGGTGAAGCGCCCGCAGACGATGCGCTGATCCGTCGCCGGGTCGAATCCGCGCTCGAGTTCCGGCAATCGCTCGCGATCGACGCAACCGCCTTTCGCCTCGTTCACGGCGAAGGAGATCTACTCCCGTCGCTTGTCGTCGACCGGTACGGCGACTACCTGGTTGTTCAGGCGCTCTCGCAGGGCATTGATCGGCTGCTCCCGATGATCGTGTCGACGTTGCAGGAGCTGGTCCACCCGAAGGGAATCCTCGCGCGCAACGATCCACGCGCCCGATTGCTCGAGGGTCTGGAGCAACGGGTAGACCTTCTTTCCGGCGAAGTGCCGGAGACGGTCGGCGTCCGCGAGGGCGGCATCGAGTACGACGTGGACCTCCGCCGCGGTCAAAAGACAGGCCTGTTTCTCGATCAGCGTGAGAATCGCGCGGCGGCCGTAATCTACGCCGGGGGACGGCTGCTCGATTGCTTCAGTTACACCGGCGGCTTCGCGCTCGCGCTGGGACGCCGGTGCCGGGAGACAATCGCCCTCGACGTGTCTGAAGAAGCGATTGCACGCGTCCGGCAGCACGCCGCTCGGAACGGCGTGGCGGTCGACGCGCGCGTCGGCAACGTCTTCGACGAGCTACGCGGCTTCGAGCGGCTGGGCGAACGGTTCGATGTCATCGTCCTGGATCCGCCGGCATTCGCGAAGAACAAGGCGGCGGTCGCCAAAGCCACGACGGGATACAAAGAGATCAACCTTCGCGCGCTGAAGCTGCTCAATCCGGGAGGGACGCTCGTTACCTGCAGCTGTTCCTACAACGTGAACGAGGCCACGTTCGCCGGAATCGTGCAGGACGCGGCCGTCGACGCGCAGGCGCGCGTCACGGTCGTCGAAAAGCGGATGCAGGGGCGCGATCATCCGGTCCTCCTCGGCGTTCCCGAGACCTATTACTTGAAATGCTTCATCCTTCGAAAGTTGCCGTGAAGCGCGAGCTGAAAACGGCTGGCCCGTCCGGCGGGGCGGTTCGATGCAAGTCGCTACTTCCGCGGCGACGCCAATCTCGGCTTCTACAACGTCGACACGGCGGTGGTCCGTGGCGTGGCCAAGGCGATCTACAGCACGCATGGGGACTGGAACGTCGACGAGGCGCTCCTGCTTGCCGACGCGCTGATCGAGGATCGTTTTCTCGAAGTGAAATTGGTCG
>QHWL01000166.1 GCA_003222555.1 Acidobacteriota bacterium
CACACAACCGTGCACGACCGGACACCGGCTCATCAGTTTTGGATACCCAGCTGGGTTCCCGAACACGAAAGATGCCGGACTGATCATCCTCGACAATCCGATCGCGCTGGCCGAGTACGGCGCGCTGGGGGCGGCAGGTTCACTCGATAGGCTCGCTACTCGACGCGGACAGCAGAACATCACGTTCACGTCGAGCGGCTACGGGCTGTCTTATATCAATCCTCATTTCTTCGTCTCGTTCCGCGAACGGTTGATGGTGACGGCGAAGCTCGACAACCTGACGAGCGCGCTGAACGGTGGCTTCAACGTGCAGACCAGCAACAGTCCCGGAATTGGCGGCGGCACATGCTTCGGCGACTCCGGCGGTCCCCTTTTCTACGGCGGCACCACGTCGAACGCCATTCTCGGTCTGACGTCGTTCGGCTTGTCGGTGAACGTCTGCGCCGGGACCGACTTCGCCTTCCGCACCGATCAGGAGGCCGTGATCGCCTGGATCCTCGCCAACGCTGGTTCGGAGGCCAACCTCATTCAGATCGTGCAGATTTAGTTCCACCCGGCCTGCTGCGTGTCGACCTTGGAGGTGATCTCGCCGGCGTCTCCTCGTACCATGCCAAAGCGCATCCTGGTTCTCTCGGCGGCCGTTGGGGCGGGGCATCTGCGGGCGGCGCAGGCCGTTGAATTGGCACTGCGGGAGGTCGATCCCGGGGTGGACGTGCGGAATCTCGATGTGTTAGGGCTCACGAACGCTGCATTTCGGCGGGTCTACGCGGAGGCGTATCTCGATCTCGTGAACCTGGCGCCGCACGTGCTCGGGTTGTTCTATGACATCTTGGATCGGCCGCGGGACCCAACGTCGAAGCGCGACCGGCTCCGCCGGGCGTGGGAGAAGTTCAACCTCTCGAAGCTGAGCGATGTCCTGAAAGAGCGGCCCTGGGATGTCATCGTCAACACGCACTTCCTGCCGGCACAAATCATCGCGGGGCTGCGCGGGCGGCGAAAGATCGCGACGCCGCAAATCACGGCCACCACCGATTTCGAGACGCACCGCCTCTGGATGAACGAGCCGTGCGACCACTACACCACGGCGACCGAGGAAGGGGCGGCCTATCTCGCTTCATTCGGAGTCGACCGAAAGAAGATCACAGCGACCGGGGTTCCGATCGATCCGGTGTTCAACCGGGCGAAGGATCGCGGCGAGTCTTTGCAAAAGCACGGGTTGAATGGAGATCGGCCGATTGTGCTCCAGCTCTCGGGCGGGTTCGGCGTCGGGCCGATCGAGAAGCTGTATCGCGGAATCCTTCAGATCGAGCAGCCGATCGAGGTGATCGTCGTGGCGGGGAAGAATGAGAAGGTGAGGCAGCAGCTCGAGCGGGTCGATGTGCCCCGTCAGCACCGATCGAAGGTGATGGGTTTTACGACGGACATCGATGAGCTGATGGGCGTGGCCGATCTGGTCGTCTCGAAACCGGGCGGCTTGACGACGTCGGAGGTGCTCGCGCGGGGCGCGGCGATGGCCATCGTCAATCCGATCCCGGGACAGGAGAGTCGCAACAGCGATTATCTGCTGGAAAGCGGCGCGGCCGTCAAGATCAACAACATCGCAACGCTGCCGATGAAGCTCGGGGCACTATTGAGCGACTCGCGGAAACTCGATGCGCTGAAAGCGAACGCGCGTCGAATCGCCAAGCCGCAAGCAGCGTTTGAAATCGCACGGATGGCGCTGGACAGACCGTAATTGCGCTTGTCTCGTGGATGAGACCACTCGTCGCGAGATGTTCACGCGATGCCGACGAGTCGGTAGCGGATGGGGGCCACGGACCGACGAGATTCACACTGCGTCGACTGATGACGGGAGCGCTGGCGCGACGCTCGGTCGTCAACCGCCCTTCGGTTGATCGCCTCTCGTTGGAGGGCAAACCGTCCGGACCGGCTTGTGAGAGCGCGGGTTTTCAATGCGAGCATGCCCGCGCCGCGCACGATTCTTTCGACCGAGACGCCGCGATTATCAAGATACGCCACGGAAGCACGAAACCAAATTACCCGAAGGTGACCAGTGCGCGTAGCACGGTCGGACCCCGCGCGCTGACGTGAGGCGATTGCGAATCCAGAAGACTCAAAGCTTGGTGCGGAAGGTTCCGAGAGGACGTAGCAGGATTTCCCAATGATTGTCGGGATGTCTGGGTGCGTGGAGGGCGCCTTGGTGTATAACGGTGCCAATTGAGACAGCCAAAACGGAAAGCCCGGACGAAGGAGGATCTGATGCATCGCTTGGCGCTCTTTGCAGCGGGCGTGGGAGTCCTTGTCGGGACCGTGGTGATGCAGCCGGGTGCCGCCCGGGCCCAGGAGAATAAGAACACTGGTCACAGGCTGAGTGTCGTGGGGATCGCCGTCAAGGACTATCCGAAGTCCCAGATTTTCTACGAGACTGAATGAATATATTTCCGAGTCGCTGACGAAGAAAGCGGCGGAGTCCTGGAAGTAGATTGGAGTTCAGAAGTCTCGACATCGGAAGGTCTTGCTGATATGCACGTCCCCAAATCGGCGGCGATCACCGCGGCGCTGGTCATCTGTTTGTCATTCGTCGTCAGTTCTCAGGAGTCTGTCGACCTCGGCGTTGTGGATCGGATCAAAAGTGAGGCGTTCGCGCGATCGGAGGTGATGGAACACCTTCGCAACTTGACCGACGTCCATGGTCCACGGTTGACCGGTTCGCCGCAATTCGAGGACGCCGCCAAATGGGCAGCCGAACGTTTGAGGATCTATGGCCTTAGCAACGTGCATGTCGAGCGATGGGGCCCGTTCGGAAGGAGCTGGTCCGTCGAGCAGTACTCGGCCGAGCTGCTCGCGCCCCAATACACACGGTTGGCGGCAGTGCCCCTCGCGTGGAGCAGTTCGACCGCTGGCCCTATCACTGGAGAGCCGATGCTTGCGGCGCTCGATCTCGGGTTCGGGCGCGGTCCCAAGAAGCTTGCGGAGGACTTCGAGGCGTACCGCCGGCGTTGGAGCGGAAAACTCCACGGCAGGATCATTTTGTTGACTCCCAGCATGCAGCCACCGCCCCGTGAGGCCGCGCTTTTTCGCCGGTATTCAGAGGCCGAGCTCGCCGACATCACGAAAGCACCAGAGCCAGTAGCGTTGCAACGCGTCACCAGGCTGGACGAGCTGGAGTGGCCTGAAAAGCCAGAGGACGTGTTCAAGTTGTTCATGGCGATGCCAGGGCCGATCGTCGAGCAGCTGATCGACCGGTACGACGAGCTCGCCGTCGAGCGGGCAAAGTTCTTCAATGACGAAGGCGTCGCGGCGATTCTGATGGGCGACTTGCGCGCACGCGATGGGTTGCTTGCCGCCGAGGCCGCAGGTTCGCACCGGTCGCGCGATCCGCTCGCACCACCGACTTTCGTTGTGACCGGCGAACATTACGGTCGAATCGCTCGGCTCGCCGACCACAAACAGGCGGCGCGCGTCCGGCTCGATCTGAAGACGGTGATCTCTGATGGGGATGTCGATGGCGGCAACATCATCGGCGAAATTCCAGGTGGTGCCAAGAAGGACGAGATCGTGATGGTCGGCGCGCACTTCGACTCATGGCATTCCGGAACGGGCGCGACCGACAACGGTGCGGGAAGCGCTGTGATGATCGAGGTGACACGGATTCTCAAGGCGCTGAACTTGAAGCTCGATCGAACGGTCCGCATCGGGCTGTGGGGCGGAGAGGAACAGGGGCTGCTCGGTTCGCGTGCCTACGTCAAGGCGCATTTCGCCGATCCATCGACGATGGAGCAGAGCCCCGAACACAGCAAGCTGTCGGGGTATTTCAATCTGGACAACGGCAGCGGCCGGATTCGCGGTGTCTACTTGCAGGAACACGAGGCGATGCGTCCACTGTTCGAGCAGTGGCTCGCGCCCTTCCGCGATCTGGGGGTGTCGACGATCACGATTCGGAACACGGGTGGAACCGATCACCTGTCGTTTACGCGCGTCGGGCTGCCTGGCTTCCAGTTCATCCAGGACCCGCTCGACTACGGCTCGCTCACGCACCATACGAGCGCGGACACATACGATCATGCCGTCGCCGCGGATCTGATGCAGGCGTCAGCGGTTATTGCAAGCGTTGTGTACCAGACGGCGAATCGGCAAGAGCGGCTGCCGCGGCGCGAGCTGCCCAAGGCGGCACCAACGGCGCCTGGAAAAGTCAGGTAACGCCGCAAGGTCTTTCGCTTCCCAGGCCACCATGGCACTGTGAGGGCGATGGCCGTGATCAAGTCGTTTCAGCCGCTCTGTCGCAACGTGCTACCATCCCCACCTCCAGAGCTGATGGCTCTCCGAAGATGGTGCCGAAATCGTTAAGGGGATGATCATGAACGATTCAGAAGGGCCGTCGCGACCACTAGGGCGTAGAGCTTTCATCAAGGCGGGCGCAGGCGCTGGCTTGGGTGCCGCTGCCACAATCCTGCCTACCACAGCGACCGCGGCGGAGACGCCGCTGCAACCGTGGTGGAGCGCACGACCATCGAGCGCGGCAGCCAATCGGCCTGTTGCGATCGATCTTCATGCCCATTGGGTGCCGCCGCCCTACGCCAAAGCGATGGCCGACCTCGGGCGGCCCCTCGGCAATCCCTACCCGCTGGAGCTCGATGTGGACCAGCGGCGCAAATGGATGGACGAGCACGGCGTTCAAATGCACGTCTTGACTCTAAATGGAGGGATGCCGTGGCAGCTCGTCACGCCCGAGCAGGGGGCGGGTCTCGCGCGAATTGTCAATGACGCCGGCGTCGAGGCCCACACCGCATTTCCCGATCGCTTTCTCGCCTCAATCGAGTTGCCCATTCGCGACGCAGGCATGGCCTTGACCGAACTGAACCGCGTCGCCGGAAAGCCGGGCTTGCGAGCCGTTCATCTGCCGGACTCGATTGACAATCGCGACTACTTGTTCCAGCCGGAGTTTGCGCCCCTTCTGGGCCGAATTGAGGAACTGGGTTATCCAATTCTCTTTCACAATCTGAACTCGGACCTCTTTGGAAGACGGCCGGCGGACGCCGGTCTCGATAACACGTTCGCACATGCCGTGCTGGGAGCCAAATTCATCAGCACCGGCACTCTGGACAAATTTCCAAAGCTTGAAATCGTCCTGCCGCATGCCGGCGGCGCGTTCCCCTACGTCGCGGGACGGCTCGAGCATTTCATGTATCACATGGGAGGCGCCAATCGACCTACACCGGAACGCCCATTCAAGAGCTATCTGCGGCGATTCCACTACGACTATCTGACCTACCATCCGGAGGGGTTCCGCTTTCTCGTGAACCTGGTGGGCTCCGACCGCATCGTGGTCGGCACCGATAGCTTCAACGCCAGGGATATCGAGTACCCGAGCGCCGTCGTCGATCAGTTCAAGCTTCCGGCCGTGGATCGCGACCGCATTCTAAAAGGGAACGCGAAGCGGCTCTTCCGTCTCTAATCGGTCGGAACCACTGCCGCGTTTGCGAAGGCCAGAGTCCAGTCGGCGAACACGTCACAGTTCTGGCGAAGGAATTCCGGAGCGCCTCGAATTCGCTCAGGCGGGCGCTCACTGGTTTCTAACGGTCGACAAGTGTAGCCCGTGAGGCTACACTGCGCCTAGGTGCGTATTCGGACGTTCGCCCATGCCGGCCTCGAATCGGGCCGACCGGAGGACCGGCGTGCCACCCGCGGCGGTCGACAAGCTCCGGAAGATGCTCGCGTTCCTTCAGGACATGGCGACGGTCGAGGAGCTCCGGAC
>QHWL01000167.1 GCA_003222555.1 Acidobacteriota bacterium
AACGCTGAGACGGTTGCGCCACCCATTCATGAATTGCAGCCCGGTCTTGAAGGCATGCGATCCCGTGACATAGGAGACGACGAACTTTTCATTCATTTGGCCGAAAATTTGCCTGTTCCAGCTGATGGGGGCACCGTACCGGTAGTTCCTCGCCAAATCCAAGACACTATGGACGTCGTAGGGCCCCGCAGTTTTAGTCGCCAAGTCCTCAGGATCGGCGGCTCCGTGGCGTTGGTTCCATATCCCGTAGACGATAGCCGTACCCCCTTCAAACAAGAGCCGGTTAGTGGCCGGATAATTCCAGGTCACTTGTCCTTTCCAGTTGGGCCAATAGAAGGCGTTCGTGAGGCCTTCGGGCGAAGCGGTTCCGGCATCGAGGCTGAAACAGTTGCAATTGCGTTCGTTGGTGAACCACGCGGCGATCTTGTGTTTCTCGACGGGATGCCACGTGACGCGGCCCGTGACCTCCCGGTAATAGTTAAGGCTGTACGCTGGTCGACTCAGATCAGGCGTATAGAACAAGCTATTCGGCGTCGCGTTCCAGTAGTTCCCAGGATAATAATCGGAGGTGACCGATCGTCGCCAAGTCGTGAAGAACCACAGCTTGTCCTGTTCGATCGGCCCGCCGAGCCCGCCGCCCACGTCATAGCGTCGCCTGATGAAGGGCACCGTGGTAAGACTCTTGGCGCGCAGCGCGGCATCTAGATTGTCTGTCTGCATGCTTTTCGTCGCAAGATTTGCCGTGCCGGACCCACTGAAGATATTGCCGCCGTCCCTCGGAATGATATTCACGACGGCGCCGCCGCTCTCACTTTCCGCCGAAGCAGCGCCCGTCTGGACGGCGGTTTCCGCGACGCCCGCGGGGTTGACGCTCGTCATGCGGTTGCCAGCGGCCACCAGGGTTCCGAAAAACATTCCCTCCCGCAGCTGTTGAAAGTCGTCCAGACGACTGCCGTGGATCATGAACCCCTGGTTATTCTCACCCTTATTGCCGCCGACATCCTGCGACGTGGCGCCAGTGTTATATACGGTCCCAGGGATAAGCGTGACATATTCGTTCACCGTTCGATTAGTCGGGAGCGCCTCGACGACCTCCCGCGCGAACACTTTCTGCTGATTGACATTTTGAGTGTCCACAATCGGCGCAGCCCCGGAGACCGTGACCGTCTCCTGGAGTGTCCCGACATTGAGGTCGGCATTCACGTTTGCCGTGAACCCTGTCGTCAGCTCGACACCCTCCCGCTTAAGCGTGCTGAAGCCGGCCAACGTGAACGTGACTGTGTAAACCCCGGGCCGCAGATCCACAAGCTTGTACTCTCCCTGGTTGTCGGTGACGACGGTGCGGACCTTTTCGATCAGCGCAGGACTGGCCGCTTCCACTGTGACGCCAGGCAGGACTGCTCCCGACGTGTCTCTCACCGTCCCCCCGATGCTGCCACTCGCCAAACCCTGCGCGCGCCCCGCGACCGGCAACAGCACGAGACTCAACGCGAGCCCGAGACACCCGAGGAGGTGTCCGTTCACGGCTCTCTTCGTTCTCGCCATCGCTCACCTCCTCAGCATCCTGTGCGGCCGCCTTACCGCGACGACGGGCGTTCCTCGCTCATCGCCGCGACGAGACAGACCCCTGGTCGACGGCATCGAATGCCGACTGCGGTGATTGACCCCGGCTCGCCGGCAAAACGGTCGGCTATTCGCTCCCCGTGCCTCGGCCGCCGGCCGCGCCACGGCGCCGGCTCGGTGCCGACAGTAACTGCGTCATCGCGATCGTGTTCTCGACAAACAGGCAGTAGGGCGTTTGGTCGCCGTGGATCGGCGCCAATGTCGTCGACCTGCAGCTGCGCGCAGGTTGGCGGGCGCCTGTCCGTTGTAATTCGGAGGGGGTCGGGGTGTGGAGCTGCGCAGTTCGCGCGCGGCCTCCCGCCGCGTCGCGCAGGCATTTGAAGTCGCTGGCAACCACCTGCTGTTCCGGGCTGGGGCGCGCACACGCCGACCAGACCGCAGCGGCACGCAGCGCAAGCGAGACTACGCGCTTCATAATGCCCCTGTTCCGATGTCACCCGAAGGCAACGTAGGGTAGTCCACCTACGTGGAGGGCGCAAGACTTTGACCTCCGATTCGTCAATTGGGTGACGACGTTCCGCCGCCACCACCGCCGGCCATAGGCCTCAGGTCGAATGTGAAATCGAAGACCGACGCGGCGTCGATGGTGGCACCGCGGTAGGCTGTGCCATTGGCGCCCGAGTCCAGGAATAAACGGAAATCGCCAATCGGTAGGGCGCCCGTTGCGGTTAGCGTTGCCGGATCCGTATCGATTTCGACGATGTGACGTGCCGGCTCGAACCGATCGCGAATCCGTTCGCGCCGAAACTGTTACCTATGTCTCCGGAATAGACCAACGGGTATTGTCAGAGACCGAGGTATAGGCGATACAGCACATTGCTTGGGATGTGAAAATTATCAGTCATCAAGATCACGCCGAAGAAGATCAGAACGACGCTGCAGACCAGGCCCAAGGTCGATGCCACTCTCTGCAGCGAGCTGAGAAGCGGCAGGGCTTGAGAGAGAAAAAACGCCGCAACCAGATAGGGGATCGCAATACCCACCGAGAACAGAAACAGGGCGAGCGCTCCGAGCCAGGCCGATCCGACAGTGCCGACATAGATCATCAACGACATGAAGAGCGCGCCGCCGAAGCAAGTCGAGCAGCCGACGGCAAAGGCAGATCCCATGAACATCACTTTGAGCGGATCCAGCCATCTGGAGTGTGTGCGCCCGACGCCGAACAACGGCAGACGACACAGTCCCGACGTGTCAGACCTGACGGCCACCCCAATTCCAAGAAGAAGAATGCCGACGCCGGCGGCGATGCCAAGAGGCCGATTCCAGTGTTCCATGATGCCCGAGGTTTCGAGCTTCTGGCCCGCGAGCCCCGCCAGCGAACCGGTCGCTGTAAACACCACGGTAAAGCCGGCGATGAAATAGAGCGCCGTCCGGATCACTTGCGCCCGCGCGCCCGCAGGATTTGCTAAACCCCGTTCCATGCTGATCCCGGTCAGAGCAAACGTGTAATACACGGTCAGCTGGAGCAAGCAGGGCGAAAGCACTGCCAACAACCCGGCCAGCAGTGCGAATAACGTGGGCAGCGAGAGATCGGCTTCCCTGAGATCTTGTGGGTAGCGAATTGGCAACTCCCACCGCATCACTTGTTGACTGTGGTCGGCTGGCTGGTGAGTGGCGAGCTCGAAGAACGAGGCGTTCTGGGAGATCAGCGGCTTTCCCTCGACATCGCGGGTCGGAAAACGAACGACGGAAACGCGATGATGGTAGGAGTCCCTGACGACAGTGCTGTCCACCGGGGAAACCGGGTCCTCATTGTCGACGTGGAACGAAACGGCGGGAGGCGCCAGAGGAAGCTCGCCGAGGTGGATGTCCTCGAAGACATAGAACACGGCGAACTGTTCCGGCAGATACTTGGCGGCCTCCCGCGTCTGCTCGGTCATCGTGTAGTACTCCGGCGTGGCGTAGATGCCGGAGATACTGGCGGAGTCGTGACTGTGATGGTGCCCGGCGTCCTGTGCCGGCTTCAGAAGCGTCCGCATCACCTTCGAGGTGAGGCCGGCCTTGAACGTGAGAATGTCCACCCGTTTGGCGGGTCCCCAACGGGAGACGACAAACAGCCAGGACCAGGCGGCAACAACACCGAGCAAGATCAAGCCCGCAGCCCGCGCCCAACGTAAGCCGCTCATCGGTTCCTGCATGGTTCGCGGCCTATTTCACGTTGACGGTCATCTCCATGCCGCGATGGTAGGTGCACACAAGTTTGTAGCTGCCCGCTCGGGAAGGCGCAGTCCATTCAATCGTCCGTCGCTGATTTCCCGTCAAGACCACTTCGCTGAACGCCGCATCCGCGGAAACGATGTTGTGGTCGACATCATCCTGGTTCTCGAATTCGAACGTGATCTTCTGGCCGGGGGTCACGTCCAGCGTCGCCGGGGAGAACCTGAACGCCTTCGCGACAACCGACCGGGCGTTCGACGGTCGATTCACCGGCGCCGTCGGCGTCGCGAATGCCGTGTAGGGGTTCACGCCGCCATGCGGCCCGCCGATATCGGCGACAACCTTGAAGCTCCGATTGTCCGGCGCGACCTGGACGAACGTGCCGCCGTGAGGGTCTCCAAGTTTCGGCGTCTGGATCGTCGCGAGCATCTTGAGCGTTTCGCGATCGAACACGCTGATGGAGCCCAGGTTGTTGCTGATCCACAATTCCTTCCCGTCCGGCGACAAGACGATGTGATCGGCCTGGCACAGTCCCTCCGGACACGACAGCTGCTCGCGTCTGATGGCCATGGTCGTCGTATCGATGGCCGCGAACGTCGCGCCCTTCTGTCCATTGCCCCCTTCGCCTTTGTTCGCGACATAGGCAATCTTCTCGTCCGGCGAAAGGCGAATGCCGTATGGGCCGCGACCAGTAGGGGCAACGCCCAGAATTCGCCCCGTGTCCAAGTCGAGTTTCACGAGCTTGCTGGTCGGGGCAATCGTGACGTAGCCCGTCTTGCCATCCTGCGTAATGGCGGTCCAGACGGGTCCGGGTCCAACCGGAAAATTCGCGACGATTTGCATCGTTTCCGCGTTGATCTTCGCCACCCAGCCGTCGATTTCGCGTCCACTAGCGTCGCGAGTGATGCCAGGCCGGACGGTGACGTAGATAAACTGGCCGTCGGGCGACGGAAACGCGATGTACGGCCGGCCATTGAAATCGCCGGCGGGAATCCCGCGTACCACTTTGTTGGTTGCGGGATCGACCAAGAAGATCGGCAGCGGTCCCTGGAACGAATCGAAGAGGATGTACTTGTCTGCAAAGACCTGACTGTGGTGCGTCGAGCCGCCGGTGTTGATCAACGCGGCAAGCTTCAAGGTTTTCGCGTCAACGACTGCGGTCGGGCCGCCGAATGACCCAAAGAAGCCCTCCGCGCGTCCGCGGCCGCCAGTCGTGGACGGCCCTGACGGAACGTAGATGAATCTCCCGTCGGGCGACAGCGTAATGCCGTGCGGCGTCGACGGCATGTCGATATCGGCGACGGCGATGATCTTCCGCGCCTTCGCGTCGATGACGATGACCATCGGTTTGTCGGCGGTGGAGTTGTAACTCACGCTGGCGTTGGTGATGAACAACAGGTCGCCGCCTTTGGTTTCGTAAGCCGGCTTGCCGCTGGCGTCGAACGTCCGCACGACTTTGATGCCGAAATCAGGTTTATCGACCGCCATCAGCTTCAGCAGCTCGGTGGCTGGGCCTGCGGTGCCCGCAGGTGTGCCTCGCCCTCCTCGCGCCGGCGGTTCTTGGCTCGGTTGAGCTTCCGCGGCCTGGCCCGCTGCGCCCGTTGCTGTGCCTCGCTGTGGTTCGGCGGGCGCCGCCCCGATCTGCGCCCGACGGGCGA
>QHWL01000186.1:0-7928 GCA_003222555.1 Acidobacteriota bacterium
GAACGCCTGACCCATGGCGCCGGTGAGCGACCGGCCGAACGGCAACTCGTAGTTCGCGGTCACGGCGAAGCGGTGCCTCACGTCGTTGTCCGCGTTAAACCGCTCGATCTGGCTGATGTCCCAGGGTGACGAGGCGGTCCATTCGTTGTGCGCGAGCGTGTAGTTCGAGTTGAACGAAAATCCGCCGCGATAGCGGCGTTGAACCGTGACCTGCATGGCGTTGTAGTACGAGTTGAACGCGCTCTTCAGCATGTTGATGGTCGTGACGTTGGGCGCGAGCGACGCATAGGCACGCCGCGGTTGCACGGCTCCCGGACCCACTGGCGCCAGGTTGATGTCGGGCCCCGCTCCCCCAGCGCCTTGCGCCACGCGGTCACCTCGTGAGCCGACGTACGCGGCCCCGATCACGTTCCCGCCAAACGCCTTCTCGACCGTCAGATTGTAGACTTGAAGTTCTGGTCGACGGCAATGACCGCGCCGCTCGGGTTCAGATAGTCGGTCGCGATGGGCGTCGGCAGCCCGTTCGCCAGGAAGACCGACGGGGGTCCCCCGGTGGTGCCGTTGCTGATCACCGGTCCGTACGCCGCGATGAATGGCGCGTTTTTCATGAATGATGTGGACTGCATATTGCCCGGGAAATACGCGAGACCGTAGGCGCCGCGGAACACCACCGAGTTCGGCAGCGTCGCCGAAAAGCCGAGACGCGGCGCCAGGTCCCCGTAGTCGGTGTTCACGCCCGCCGATCGCGAGACGCCGTCGCGACCCGCGACGATAATCTTGGCGGTCGCGGGATCGAAGTTCGACATCTGATTGTCGGCTTCGGTGAAGGGCGTGAAGACGTCGTACCGCACGCCCAGATTCACCGTCAGCCACGACGTCGCGCGCCAGTCGTCTTGAACGAACAGGTTGGGCTCGTTGGTGTGGTAGTGCGGATAGATCAGCGAGTGCGAGCGCACGACCTGGGAAGGGTACCCCAGCAGAAAGGAGGCGATCGAGTTGCCGCCCGAGCCCGCGCCGTTGTCGGTAAGCTGGGTATTGAACGTGAAGTTCCCGACCGGCGATGCGCTCTGGAAGACGGTGAACTGGCGCGCGATGTAGCCGGCCCCGAACTTGACGTTGTGCGATCCCCGCGTCTTCGTCACCGAAGCGTTGGTCTGCCAGACGTTGTCGACTTGAATCAGCGGAATAAAGGTCGAATCGCCGAGGCTGGAATAGCCGGTCAGCGTCATCAAGGCGAGTCCGCCGGTGACCGCGTCAAAATTGACGCCCGGAATGCCGAACGTGTTGCTCAGGTTGGAGCCGTAGTTCAGCGGCAGCGATTCGATGTCGGCCCTCATGTACCCGCCCCGCACTTCCGAAATCAGCGTTGGACTGAGCACACGCACAAAGTTGATCTGCGCGTTGTGCGCCGTGGTGTTGTTAGGGCCAGGGAACCCGGGCCCACCGCTGCAGCCCGGGTTAATCCCGTCGGCCGTCGGGGGGCAGGCCGAGGGCGTGAACGTGGCGACGTTGTTGTACGAGTAGCGCACGAACATCTGGTTGGCGGGGTTGAACCGATGGTCGACCCGGAAGTCCGCAGTTTGGCTGTTCTGCGTGCGGAGCGTCTGGCTCGCGAAGTTGTTCGCGAGCCCGCCGTTCGTGTTCGGCGGCAACAGCGCGAGGTAGCGTAGCGCGATCGGATTGAACCGACTCACCGGAATCTGGTTGCCCGGGAACGGCGTTCGAGTCAACGGGTCATAGATCGGCACTGACAGGTCCGAGAAGTCGCCGGTGCGCATCTTCGCCGCCGGAAGGGTGATCCGGTTCACCACCCCCTGTTGTTGCCGGAAGCCCTCGACATCCGCAAAGAAGAAGGTGCGATTGGTGCGGAGCGGCCCGCCGAGACTGCCGCCGAACTGGTTCTGGTTGAGCAGCGGCTTGGTCGTGGCGAAAAAGTCTTTCGAGTCGAACCGGTCGTTCCGCCAGAACTCGAACGCCGAACCGCGGAAGTCGTTCGTGCCCGACTTCGTGATGATGTTCACCACACCGCCTGCGGTACGGCCGACTTCTGCCGAGTAGTTGCTCGTCTGCACGCTCAATTCGGCGATGGCGTCGATGGAGGGCTTCACCACGATCGTGCCGATCGCCCGCTCGTTGTTGTCCATCCCGTCGATGAGCTGGTTGTTCTGATTGTCGCCCGCGCCGTTGATCGAGATCGCCGAGGTCTGCCGGCCTCGCGAGGGAGTTCGGCATCCCTTCGTTCGCGCCGGGGATCGCCTGCACGAGACGCACGAAGTTGCGCCCGTTGACCGGCAGATCCGACACGTTCTTCAAGTTGATGAGCGTGCCGACGGTGGAGCTGTCCGTCTGCACCAGCGGGGCCTCTGCAGTCACGGTGATGCTTTCCGCCACGGTGCCTACCTGCAGCTTCGCGTCCACGCGAGCGCGATCGCCGGCCGACAGCGTAACGCGAGAATTGTGCGCGCCGAACCCCTGCAGCTCGATCTTGACGGTGTAGGTCCCGATGGGCAGCAGAGTGAACACGTAGTCGCCCGAGCCACTCGTCGGGGCAGTACGGACGTCGTGCGTCCCCACGTTCTCAATCGTGACGGTCGCACCGGGAAGGATGCCGCCGCTGACGTCGGTGACACGCCCGACGATGTCGGCCGTGGTGAGTTGCGCGGCCGCCGTGACTGGCAGCGCAAGGCAGAGCGCACTCAAACAGACATGCCATCGAGTTGGGTGCATCCGATTCTCCTTCCACACGACATGCCGGCCACCAGAACCGCTTGCGATCCAATATGTAATCGATTGCAGATCCTAAGGAGCGGGAATGAGGCTGTCAAGTGGTTTTCGAACGAATTGGTCGATCGGATAAGCGCGATCCAAGGTGTCGAATCCGCCACGCTACTGCGGGTCCGCGGCGTCTCGGGAGCGCCCCGTCGCAGGTTCGGCTGGATGCACCCCGGCTCAGGGACGGGAGCCGGGGCTGCTTGACGTTGGGCTTCTCAGAAGCGACCGCCAGGTGCTGTCAGCTCGTACCCTTCGCAGAAAGTCGCTCGGCACGAAAGCCGCCACGGGATCGGTCGTACACCCAGATGGCGCCAAACACAATGATCAGAATGGCCGGGACGAGCGCGACGGCGCGAAACGACGTCTGTGCGGCGATTCCTAACGCGCGTTCCAGTTCGGGACCGGCGGGAAGTGCCTTGAACGCTTCATCGCCGCCTGCCACCTCGATCTTCTTGTTGTCGTAAATGGCTCCCATGATCGGAAGCACGAACTGAATCGACAGAGTACCAGCCGTTCCCATCAGCCCCATCAGTAACGCGCCCCCGCGGGGGAACCGCTCCGACGCGGTCGCCAGCATCGTCGGCCACATGTAGCAAACCCCAGTCCCCCAGACGGTCGCGGCGAGCAGTCCCGTCGCCGGAGAATCCGCCATGCTGAGCAGCAGCAGTCCCAGGGACGCCATGACGCACGAAATCCAGAGCAAGCCGATGGATGACAACTTGTGCACCAACGGTCCGGCAAAGTGCCGCATCACGAACATGAGGGCGCTCACATACACGAGCAGCAAGATGCCCGGCATATGTACCGTGCGGCTCAGGGCGAAGTCGACCCATTGTCCAGGCGCGAGCTCCGTCGCGGCCGTCAGGAACATGGAGCAGAAGAGCACCAGGAACAGTGGGTTCAGCAGCTCGCGGAACATCTCGCCCATCGACACGCCGGCGGCAGCGCGCTCGGTCGGCGGAAATCGGACGCCGATGGAGAGGGCCACAACCGCAAGGGCTGGGAGAACGACGACGAACAGCTTCGCCTGCCACTCCATACCCATACCCGACATCACCACGCCCAGGAGGCCGCCGATCACCAAGCCGCCAGGCCACCAGGCGTGAAGCGTGTTCAACATGCCGGTTTTTTCATCTGGGTAGAGCGCCGCGATCAGCGGATTGACGACGGTCTCCACGAGACCCCAGCCCACGCCAGTGATGAGCGCGCCCACCCACATCACGTTGTAGACACCGGCACCGCTGGATAGTGAACCGGCGAATATCATGGTCAATGCCCCCATGCTGAAGCAGATACCGGAGAGTGGCAGTAACAGCCCCATCCCGATATAGTCGAGCAGCGGACTGCCGATCGCGATAGTCAGAGCGAAGCCCAAAAACGGCAGACCGAGAACGCTGGCGATCATTCCGGCCGAATGCGCCTTGTCGATCGGATCGAAGAAGACTCGCTGCAGGTCGCTCGCCGTGTTCGCTCGAAGGGACGCTCCGATTCCTGCCATCGTCAGCGCCAGGCTGCTGACCATGAACAGTCGGATCTTGGGATAGATCACTCGATCGGCCGTACCCGCAACGCGGCTCATGCAGCTTCCTGGAGGTTTGTCAGGGCTATGTAATCGGTTGTATTTGTGGCGATTATGAGGCCGTCCATCTGGCTGCTGTCAAGGGCGGCAGCGCGTCGGCGCGCGACAGCGAACGGAATGACCGTCGTGATTGGGCGGGTTATGATGGACTCTCGGGATTGGTCCGAATTATACGTGTCTAACATTTACGAAGTCGCGAAGCGGGTTGGGGTGTCGACGGCGACTGTTTCCCGGGTTCTCAGTCAGCCGAACGTGGTCGCCCCGGCCACGCGCCGAAAAGTCTTGGAGGCGATCGAGCGCCTCGGCTACGAACCGAATTCGACGGCGCAGAACCTGCGCACCCTCCGGACCGCCAAACTCCTGGTCACCGTTCCGGACATCTCCAATCCGTTCTTCTCGCTGATTCTCCAGGGCATCGAGGACGCGGCACAGCGAGAAGGCTATTCCGTGCTCGTGGGCGACACCCAGCACGACCCGAAGCGCGAAGAGCGGTACGCGCTCATGCTCAAGCGCAAGGAGGCGGACGGCCTGATTTTTCTGGGCCATCGCTTGCCGAAGGAAGCGGCCACACTGATTCAGGCGATGGCGCCGCGGTGCGCTCCGGTCGTCAACGGCTGCGAGTTCAGCCCGACGTTGGGCATCCCCAGCGTCCACATCGACAATGCCAAGGCGGCCCGTGAGGCGATGGACCACCTCTACGGCCTCGGACACCGGCGCATCGGGATCGTGACCGGCCCGCTGGTGAGCCCGCTCAGCCGCGATCGCCTGAGCGGCGCCACCGCGCGTGCGAAAGAACAGAAGGCCACGCGTGATTTCGTCGTCATGCACGGCGACTTCTCGATTGAATCGGGCGCGGCGGCCGCCGAGCGGCTGCTGGGACGAACCGAGCGCCCGACGGCCATCTTTTGCTTCAACGACGAGATGGCGATGGGCGTCATCGAAGTGGCACACCGCCTCGGCGTTCGAGTGCCGGATCAGCTATCGGTGGTCGGGTTCGACGATATCCGCTTCGCGCGCCATATGGCGCCGCCGTTGACGACGATCGCGCAACCGATGCGGCAGATCGGGGAAGGGACCGTGCGGCTGTTGCTCGGCATTCTGTCAGGCGGCGGAGATGCGGACACGCCGGAGTCGGTGACGCTGCCGCACAAGCTCGTCGTGCGTGCCAGCACCGCCCCTCCGCCCAGGCGATCGAAATAGACCGCCCGATCTGGCGATGGCGTGTGGGCTCGAACGCTTCGCTCGATGCCATCGTCGCAGAGCGCCGCTTACGCGAGTGCGGCCTTGCAGTACTGCAGGCACTTGGCGACTTCCTTCACGGCGTCGGATCCTTCCGGCACGTCGTACTCGAGTTCGATCGTCGCCGGCATTGTCCACTTGTTCTTCTTGACCGTTTGAAGGATTTCCTTGAGCGGCGTGTCGCCGGTGCCCCACGCCAGGTTCTTCGCACCATGCTCGGGCGTCGTCCGATCCTTCAGGTGGAAGCTCGCGATTCGGTCGTGGAATTTCTTCAGAAACTGAATCGTGCTCCCGCCGACGTTGCCGCCGGCAACATAGTGGCCCAAGTCGACGTTCGCCATGTTCGCCTTCGACACGGCAAACGCCTGGTCGAACGCGGTCATGCTGCCCTGCGTGTGGGTATGATACGCCGCGTAGATTTTGTGCTTCTCTGCGAACGCGGCGATGCGCTTCAGCTGCGCGACATCGTCGGTGAGTTCCAGCGTCGTGTGCGTGCAGCCGAGCGCCTCGGCCGCGTTGAACACGTACGCGAATTCCTCGTCCGACATGTTCGGATTCAGGCACTTCCACGCGAAAATCTTCACGCCGGCGTCGTTGTACATTTTGCGCAGCGCCTTGTACTTGTCCATCGAGCCGGACAGCCGCCATTTCTTCAGCTGTCCTGCGGCCGCACGCTGCGCGGCCTGCTGCTCGGGCGTCTGCTGGCCACGTCCGCCGCCGCGTCCAGTTGCCGGGGCGCCGGCGTAGCTCTCCGCGGGGCCGTTCATGAGCTCAATCGCATTGATGCCGGAGTCGACGATGTATTTCAGTGTGGCTTCCGCGCTCTGATCGGGCATGCTGCGGTAGCTGTACGTAATGGTGCCGATTTGGACGCCGTTGATCAGCGAACTGGGCCGCTCGGCTGCCAACAGCACGGAGCTGGCGAGGGACCTCTCGAGCAGCGCGGCGGCCGGCATGCTGGCCAGCGCCAGCTTTGCGAAGTCACGTCGTGTGTACTCCATACAATCTCCTTCAGGAAATCGCGTCGCCTGCCTTCGCGCCGCGTCGCAAGCTTTCAACGATGTAATCGGTTGCAGATACTACCAGCGCTCGCCCGCACGGGCAAGCGGATTGTGCCCCATCTTCAGTCGGCGGCCACCTCGACCCACGCCCGCCCGCGGTGGCTGGCGAGCACGGCATCGAGCACGCGCATCTGGCGAAGGCCGGCCGCGAACTGCGGGTATTCGGCCGCAACCCCATCCTCCGGGATCGACTGGTAGAACCGGCGAAAGAGCTGCTTGAACGTGTCGTCGTAGCCTTCGCTGTGCCCACCAGGCAGATCGGCGTAGGCCGCGGCCGCCGGCGCGAGCAGCGACGGATCCTTGAGGACGACTTCGTTGCCGCCGTTGCGATGGCCGATCCACAGCTCGTCGGGCCGCTCCTGATTCCACGAGGCGGACGCCTTGGTGCCGTAGATCTCGATGCTCAACCGGTTCTTGCATCCGGCCGAGACCTGACTGACGGTGAAGGCGCCGCGGGCGCGATCGCCCAGGTGGAACAGCACCGATCCGAAGTCTTCCGTGTCGACGGGAGCATCGACGCAGTCACCGGGCTTCAGCGATTTCCCGGAGAAGGTTTTCGTCGGACGAGCCGGGCGTTTGCGTGTCTGGTGAAACGTCGCCAGATCGGCGCAGATTGACGTGATGCTCTGGCCGGTGACGTGCTCCGCCATGTCGCACCAGTGCGAGCCGATGTCCCCCATCGCGCGCAGGGCGCCGCCATGCCTGGCTTCGACGCGCCAGTTCCAGTCCGTATCGTAAAGGAGCCAATCCTGCGAATAGGTTCCCTGCGCGATGAGGACGTCGCCGAGCTCACCGGCTTCGCGCATCCGGCGCATCTGCTGCACCATCGGGTAGTAGCGGAGGTTGTGGCACGTGGCGTTGCGGACGCCCTTCGCCGCGGCGAGCGTCACGAGCGTTGCAGCCTCCGCGCTCGTCAGGGCCAGCGGCTTCTCGCACAGGACGTGCTTGCCTGCGTCCAGCGCGGCCGACGCCATCTCGAAATGCTGAGCGTTCGGCGTGCAGATGTGCACGGCCTGAATGTCGCGGCTGCGGAGAACGGAGCGGTAGTCGGCGGTCGCGTGCTCCACGCCGAAGGCGTCCGCCAGCGCGCGTGCTTTCTCGGCGCTCGTGCCGGCCACGGCCGCGACGTCGACGAACCCGAGCCGTCGCACGGCTTCGAGGTGCACACGCCCCATGAAACCGGTTCCAATGATGGCCGTTTTGATGCGCTTCACTATGGCGCCACAGGATACATCAGGACTCTTGTGTCAAAAGTCGAACGCGTCGATGTTGTCCTT
>QHWL01000186.1:8090-8611 GCA_003222555.1 Acidobacteriota bacterium
GGTTGCGCGTATCCCACAACACGACCGTCTGAACGACGCCGCTGTGCACGTACGGCTTGTTGATGTTCGGAAGTGAGAGACCGATGACGTCGACGTCCTTCCGGCCGGCCTGTCGGACCGCTTCGGCCGCGCCCGGCACCGCTGGGGCGGAAATCGCCATGATCAGCTTCACCGTGGGATGGACCTACAGGATCGTCTGCGTCTCGGAAAACGCCTTGTCGCGGTCATCGTCGCTCGGCCGAATCGTGGCGAGTTTCAGATTGGGGTACTTGTCGGCGAGCCGCTTCTTGATGAACGCGATCCACTCGTTCTGATTCGCCGCGCTCAACGCGCCGGTGATGATCGCAAATTCTCCGGTTCCGCCGAGCAGCCGCGCCGCTTCGTCAGTCAGCGTATTCCCGATCCCTTCGGCGGTCGCCTGATTCACGAAGAAATCGCGGGCGTCGGGCTCCGCGTCGGCATCCCACGTCAGCACGCGGATGCCGCGCTCGCGGGCTTTCCTGAGCACCGTTGAGATTCCC
>QHWL01000186.1:8863-9227 GCA_003222555.1 Acidobacteriota bacterium
ATGACAGCGAGCGCATCAGCCACACATTCGTGACGGCGACGATGAGCGCTCCCCCGATCACGGCGGCGCAGATGACGGCGACCTGGCTGTTTCTCACGGGAATCTCACCCTCCAGTTGAAGATCGACCGCCGCTCGCGGCATCCGCCGCAGGCGGTCAACGAGGACCGTAGCCACGAGGAGCGTGCCTGTCAGCACGCCCGTCAACTCCGACGGAAGGGCCGCGAGGTGCAGCCCGTTCTGGAGGACGGTAATCGCGAACAGGCAAGCGAGCGTACCCCATATCGTGCCGCGGCCGCCGAAGACTGAGGTACCGCCGAGCACGACTGCGCTGATGGCATCGAGCTCGTAGCCCGTCCCCGCGTC
>QHWL01000187.1 GCA_003222555.1 Acidobacteriota bacterium
CGTTTTGCCGGTGCCCGTTTCTGCGCAGGCGATCAGATCGCCGCCCGCCAGCGAGAGCGAAATTACCGCGGTTTGGATTGGGCGCGTTTCCGTGAATCCGAGATCCCGGATGCCCTCGAGCAGGCGGGGGTCGAGATTGAGCGACGTAAACGGCACGGGCGTGGTGTCACAGGGCGTCGGCTCGAGAGCCGGCGTCTGCGACGTGGTGTGGCGCGGCGCCGGTGAATGGGGACCGCGGCGCGAGCGCCCGCGCGGCGCCCGGCGCGGGCGCCGGGGTGAATGGTGACTCTTGATTGTGTTTGAATTCAAACTTCTTCTGGCTAGCGGGCGCGGAAGGTAATAATGCCCCGGACCGGATCGTACGGCGACACGCCGACGGTTACGCGATCCCCCGGAACGACCTTGATGCGGAAGCGGCGCATACGGCCGCTGAGCTGGGCCAGCACTTCATGGCCGGCGTCGCATTGCACACGATAGAGTCCGCCGCTGTGAACCGCCACCACCGTGCCCTGCATGTCGATAAGATCGTCCTTGCTCAACTGCTAGCGATCCTTTCCCTACAATCAAGTATTGTGCCACATCGGGTCGTCGGACTCAAATCTGGGCAGTTTCAGAGTTCACGCACCGCGTCCTCGACCTGTTTCGCGAGCCCTTCGTAGTCGCTTCCCATCAGCCGCATCGGCCGGCCGAAGGCGACGCGCACGCGGCCCGGGCGTGCCATGCGCCACGTGTGATGCAACACCTTCTCGAGGCCTTCGATTCGAACAGGCACCACCGGCACTTCCAGCCGAGAGGCGATCATCCCGACGCCGGGCCGAAACGTGGCGATGTCGCCGTTCTCGGTTCGCTTGCCTTCCGGGAAGATCAGGACCGAGAAGCCGTCTTCGAGGAGTAGCGGAGCGTTTGGCGCGCGCCGGCTTCGCGCTGCGGCAGCGGAAACGCGTTGAAAAACAGCGAGGCCAGCCAGTAGTTCAGGCTGTTGGTGAACCATGCGCGCCGCTCGTGCTCCTCGGGGAAAAAGTGGGCCCTGAAAAACTCCTTCGCCATCGCCGGCGCGACGCGGTATCGCAGACGCCCGGGCAAAGCGGCCAGAATCACGGGTGCGTCCATGTGGCTCTGATGGTTGGCCGCGAAAATCACAGGTGAGTCGATCGCCTCCAAGTGCTGCCGGCCTTCCACGCGAATCCACGCGAAAACGCGCGCGAGCGGTAGAATCCAGGCCGGCAAGCTCACGCGGCGAATCGCACGGGCGGGCCACGATCGATTCCACGACGGGAAGGCCACCGGCTCGGCCGGGAGCAGGTCGCCGGCCAACGCTCGGTCGACGAGCGCGCGAAGCTGCGAAAGATCGCGCGCCGCGGAGAACGCCCCCTCGTCGAGGCGCGTCTGAAACGTATCCTCGATCGCGACCATCAGCTCCACGCGCTCCAGCGAGCTGAGGCCGAGCTCTTCGAGGGTGGTCTTCGGCGAGAGTTCCCCCCGCCCGGCGTATTTTCCGACGAGCGCGGCAAGCACGTCGGTGCCAGACCCCACGAGGCGCGGCGTTCCGCCTTTCGTCGTCGCCTCGCGCCGGAGCTTCCGCGTTCCCTCGGTGCGCGGCAATTCCGGTTCGGGCCAGATCATCGCGCGCCGGATCTTCTGATGATCGGCCAGCTGCGCGTTGGCGTCACGGGCGACGGCGTCGGGATCGACGCCCGGATCGACGACGAGCACGGCCTGGACCCGTTCTTCACCGCCTGTCGCGACGCCGACGGCAGCCGAATCGCGGACGCCGGCAACTCGATTGAGCACGCGCTCGACGTCCTCGGGGAAGACGTTCAGCCCTTCGGGCGTCACGATCATTTCCTTCTTGCGGCCCCGGATGAACAACTGGCCGTCCCGGTCGATTTCGCCGATGTCGCCCGTGCGGAACCAGCCGTCTTCGAAGGCACGCGCCGTTTCGCCGGCGGCGTTGAAGTAGCCAGTCGTCACGTTCTCGCCGCGCACGAGAATTTCGCCGTCCTGCGCGATTTTCATCTCGACGCCCGCGATGGCTTTCCCGACCGAGCCCTTCTTGGTACCGAATGGATGATTGAGGGTCACAATCGGCGCCGTCTCCGTGAGGCCGTAACCCTGAATCACGACGAATCCCAGCTCGGACCAGAAGGCTTCCAGCTCGCCTTCGAGCGGCGCCGCGCCGACGACGAACGCCCAGAATTTGAATCCGAAGAGCCGGTGGACGCGGCGGAAATGCCACCATCTCAGAACCCAATGGCGCCGGGGGCTCGGCGTCGCGGCGTCGGGTGCGGCGCGACGCGCATGGTCACGGAGCACGTCCAGAATTTTGGGCACCGACACGAGGACCGACACCCGTCGCATCTTGATCTGCTGCACGATCTCGCCGGGGTTGTACCCGCGCATGAAAATGACGACGCCGGGCAGCATCGGCGGGATGAACGTGGCCATCGCCTGACCGAACATGTGGCTGAGGGGCAGGAGATTGAGGAACCGGAGAGGAAAGAACGGCTTTCCCCACTTCCGGTACTTCCGCACCTCGCCTTCCACCGGCGTGATGTTGGCGAGCACGTTCCGGTGCGTAATGACGACGCCCTTGGGCTCGGCCGTCGCCCCGGACGTGAACATGATCTCTGCGACGTCATCTCGCGCGAGGGAAACCGGCGGCGGCTGGCCGCCACGCCACTCGATCTCGTGCAGACGCCAGACCGGCGCGCCGGACGTGTCGCGAAGAGACGGCACGTCCTGACCGACGAGGACCAGCTTGGCGGCGACGATATGGCTCACGCGGGTGAGGAAATCCGGCGAGGCCCGATAGTCAATCGGCACGACGACGACGCCGCAGAGAACACACCCCCAGAAGGCGACGATCCACTCCGGGCGATTTTCACTGAAGAAGATGACGTTGTCGCCTTTGCGCAGTCCTGCGTCGTGCACGCGCGCGGCGAACCCGCGTGCGGCCCGCCCCACTTCCCGGTACGTGAACCTGCGGCTTCTATACCCATCGTCGTGGACAAGGAAGTCGCCGCGCGCCCGGGCGAGATCGTCGAAAAAATCAACGAGCGTGTCACGACGCACATGTGAATTATGATGTAAGCGGAAAGGTGACGCCAATGAAGCTCCGCGCGAGATTCTTCGTTGCAGCCGCGGCGTTCTCGTTCGTCCTGGTGTCGGGCGTCAGAGGGGCCTGCGCGCAGCAGCCGGAAGCGCAGGCCGGTCCGGTCTGGCCGAAGCTGTCGCAGCCCCAGCGCGACGAGGCCATGCGTTTCGGCGACGATTTCAAGCAGTTCATCGGCCGTGCCAAAAGCGAGCTGACGTTTGTCGTCGAAGCGGTGAAGCTGGTCGAGGCCGGCGGCTTCAAAAAATGGCCTGCGTCGCCGCGCAAGGCCGACGTCGTGCCGGGCTCGCGCTGGTACGCGGTGAACCGCGATCGCACCATCGTGGCGTTTATCGTGGGAAGCGATCCCTTGTCGGGCGGCGCGAGAATCGTCAACACGCACAACGACTCGGTCCGGCTCGAGCTCAAGCCGAAACCGTTCCGCCAGAGCTTCGACATCCAGCTCCTCGATACGACGACTCACGGTCAGCTGAAGAACTACCAGTGGGTCAACCGTCCGCTCGCGCTCGTCGGCCGTGTCAGCAAGGCCGACGGAACGAGCGTGACGGTCGACATCGGCCACGCGGCGGGCGATCCAGTGTTGCTGATTCCCGATCTCGCGCCGCATGTGGACAAAGACTTTCTCGAGCGCAAGAATCGCGACGTCATCGGGACCGAGGAGCTCGACCCGATTCTCGCCTCCACAGCCGACGCCGCAATGAAGGCGCTGAAGGACCAGTACGGCCTCACCCGCGACGATTTTCTGTCGGCCGATCTGCAAATTGTCCCGGCGCAGATGCCCGTCGATGTCGGGCTCGACCACCAGCTCGTCGGCGCGTACGGGCATGACGATCGGTCGAACGGTTTCGCCGCATTCCGCGCTGTGCTGGACGTCAAGAACCCCCGGAAGACGGCGATTGCCTACGGTGTGAACAACGAGGAAGTGAATTCATGGACCACCGGGGTCAATTCCGAGTGGTTCCGGACGCTCCTGGCCGAGATTATCGCGGCTCAGGATGGGACGTTCAACGACCTGACGCTCCGGCACGCGCTCCGTGCCTCGCAAGTGCTCGTGTCGGATTGCACGACGGCGCTCAATCCCGACTTCCCGCAGCCGTTCCTGCCCGACGGGTCAGCGCGACTCGGGTGGGGACTGGTGTTCAAGGAGTACGGGGCCGGCAGACAGGCCGACGCCGAGTTCTTCGCGCAGGTGCGTCGGCTCTTGACTGAGAATGGCGTGCACTGGCAGACACACTCGTACAAGGCCGGCTACGGCGGCGGCACGATCGCGCAGTGGTTCGCCAACGCCGACATCGATGCGATCGACGTCGGGATCGGCGTCCTCAGCATGCATTCGCCGATGGACGTGTCGGCGAAGGTCGATTTGTGGGAGCTGTACCGCGGCTTCAAGGCCTTTCTCGGCGCGCCGATGCCCGCCGCCGCGTCGACGTCTGCCAGGTAGGGATCTGAACGGCCTCAACCGGACCTGAAGTAAGCTGTACCGCTCCCCATGCGGATCTTCCTCACTGGCGCAACCGGCTACATTGGCTCGGCCGTGCTCGACGCGCTCGTGCGCGGCGGCCACGACGTCACCACGCTGGTGCGCGACAACGAGAAAGCCAGGCGCGTTGCCAAGCGCGGCGCCATTCCGGTGATCGGGAACCTTGCCGATCCGGAGTCGTTCCATGGCAGCGCCGAGGCGCAGGACGGCTACGTGCACGCAGCGTTCGACCATGCATCGGGACGCGGGCCAGGAATCGAGAAGAACGCGCTCGAAGCGATTCTCGCCGCCGCGAAACGCCCTCGCACCAACGCCTCGACAGCCCCCGCCAAACGCGTGCTCGTCTACACGTCCGGGGTCTGGGTTCTCGGCAAGTCGCCGGACCCGGTTGCCGAAGGCGCGCCGGTCAACCCGATCCCCATGGCCGCGTTCCGGGCCGTCCACGAGCAGCTCGTGCTGGACGGCGCGAGCGACAATATCCGAACCGTCGTCGTCCGTCCCGTCTACGGGGGCGGACACGGGCTGGTGGGCGATCTATTCAAGGCAGCCAGCAACGGGCTGGTCCGGGTGGTCGGTGATGGCAACAATCATTGGCCGCTTGTCTACGATCGCGATCTGGCGGACCTCTACGCGCGGCTGGTGGCCAATGCCGACGCTTCAGGCATCTATCACGCAAACGATGAAGGCGACGAGCGCGTGAACGACATCGTCGCCGCGATCAAGCCGTACGTGCCGGCGCGGCCCGGCGTGCGCTACGTGCCGATCGAGGAGGCGCGCGCTAAAATGGGTCCGTTTGCCGACGCGCTTGCCCTCGATCAGCTCGTGAGAAGCCCGCGCGCTCGGGCGCTGGGGTGGTCGCCGAGCCTGCACTCGGTTGCCGGCAATGCGGCGCGGCTGCTCGAAGAATGGCGCGCCGCGCGGAACTAGGCCCTCGGGAGTATTCCATGTCATCGCTGAGCCCGGTCGGCAGCGTTGTGCGTTGGATTATTGTTCAGGCACAGAAAACGAAGCTCAGGGGCTCGGGAGGGTACTCAGCGGAGAGTTTTTCGGCGAAGGGCGACAATAGACCGTTCCCGCAGGCCGACTTCGAAAGAGATCACTTCGATGACTTTTTCAAACATTTTCCGGACTTCCCTTTACGTGAAGCCATCCGAGATAAGAGCGTGCTTGATTTTGGAAGCGGATATGGCGGGAAGACCAGTGAGTACAGAATCAGATGCGGGGCCAGACGGGTCTGTGGCGTCGAGCCATTCGAGGGCATGATTGAGCATTCTCGCAAGTACGCCGAAGCGCGAAGCGTGGATGAGGTCGAGTTCAAGGTTTGTGGGCAGAAGGAGATCCCTTATCCCGACGGGTCGTTCGACATCGTCCTGAGCCATGATGTGTTGGAGCACGTCGAGGACCCACGCGTCTCGATCGCCGAAATACGCCGGGTGCTTCGGCCCGGAGGACTGTCGGTCAACGTGTTCCCCGTCTACTTCGGAGCCATGTCGCACCATCTAGACTATGTCGCGAATGTGCCCGGGCTACACTGGGTGTTTTCGCCTCGGATGCTCGTGCGGGTGGTGAATGACGTTCTGGAAACGAATCCGCAGTTTGGAACAGCCATTCAGCCCGAACCACGCCGCTCGTTCGATTTCTCTCGGGAGGTGCTGCCTGGATTGAACGGGCTTTCGGGGGTCCACTTGGAGAGTCTATTCGCGGGCTTCGAAAAACTCAGCTTGCGGCGTATCGCAATCGGCCCCCGCGGCATGGGTCTGATTGCCAACTCTCGGCTGCCGGTTCAACTTCGAGATCTCGTGACGGGGACGGTAGCCTGCATCCTGCGGAAGCCGGACTGAGCGGACGAGACGTCTTCGTCGTTCAATCAGCCGAGCCAAACGGGCGAATGGTCGTTTAGCTTCCTTCCCCTCCCGCCCCTCCAGCCTCTCTTGTTTCGCGCATCGCTAATCTGGCGGCGAGTGCCTCAGCGTCCGCCGGCTCGTCGCCGTCGAGCTGGCCAGCGACGAGGCGCTCACCGGCATTCCCCATCTCGACGTTCGCCGGCTTGGGCACCGACCGCATAAAGCTCTACCACTGTGGTCACGGAGAAAAACGGAGGTCACCGCTTTTTAAGAAGATTTGTGTGCTCCGTGTTCTTCCTCCGTGTCCTCGGTGGTAGAGGTTTGTATCCCGGCTTTACCCGGGTACAAAATAAAACGCGAGCGCGAGGATGAGATAGACGGCCATCAGCTGCAGCCCTTCCACCCAATTGCTCTCGCCGTCGAAGACGACGATTACCGTCGCGAGAACCGAGAGCGTAATCGCGGCGATCTCGAAAGGATTGAAGAGCAGCGACATCGGTCTGCCGATGGCGAAGGAGTAGAGCACGATAGCGGGCGCGACGAGCAGCGCGATCTGCGCGCTGCTGCCGACGGCGATTTCCACGGCGAGCGTCATATGATCGCGGCGCGCCGCGGCGATCGCGGCGTAGTGTTCGGCGGCGTTGCCGACCAGGGCGATCACGATGACGCCGACAAAGAGCTCGCTGACGCCGAACGCCCTCAGGGCCGGCTGCAAGGCGCCCACGAGGATTTCGGCCTGAATCGTCGTGAGAATTGTGCCGGCGGCCAGCAGCACCACGGCCGACCGGGTGGTAAGCCGCACGAGATATTCACCCTGAGGTGTTGGGCGAAACAGATCGCGCTGCACCGAGAAGGCGTATACGAGGTTCCCGAGGTAGACAACGATCAGAATGACCGAGCTCCAAAAGCTCAACCGATCGATGGCCGGCGGACGCGCGGCAAGGCTGCCGTACAGCGACAGATCGAAGACCGCCGGCATCACCAGCGCGACGACGGCTAGATATAGGAGGGCCGTAGTGTTGGTCGCCGCCGTGCGGTGGAACTTCTGGGAGCGCCGGCCGAGCCCGCCGACGAAAAATGACAAACCCAGAACGATCAGCAGATTGCCGATGATGCTGCCCGATATCGACGCTTTGACGAGCGCCACATGGCCCTGACCGAGGGCGACGACGGCAATGATGAGCTCCGCGGCGTTGCCGAACGTCGCGTTCAAGAAGCCGCCCCATGCCGGCCCCGAGCGGTGCGCGAGCTCGTCGGTGCCAAGGCCGATGATCCCGGCGAGCGGGATGATGGACGCGGCCGCCGTGATGAAGATCCACGGCGATCCGGGTCGGGCCGCCGCCACGATCCAGCAGATCGGCGCGGCGGCGAGCAGCAGGTTGAGACGGTTGCCGATAAGAGCGGTCGCGAGCGCGCCCACTTATTCGCCAAACCTCTTCAGATCTTCTTCGTCGGCCCCTGGCAGGAAATCGAAGAACGCGTCCAGGCTGCGATCGAGCGCACGGCGCAGTTGCGGGATGGTGCCGTCGACGGTGTGAAGCGTCAGGCCGGCCGTCGAGCCGTCGGCGAGCTTGAGCGTCGCTTCCTCGACGCCGTTCAGGGAACCTTCGGGAATCAACCGAAGGCCGTAAACGAGCGTGTAACGAGCCATGCGCTGATTCTAACGCCTCGGGTGCTGGGAGTTGACGCCTCAGGGTGCTTGGAGCTGACGGCTCAGGGTGCTGCAAACTTGGCGCCCTAGGGTGCTGGGAGCTAGCGCCTAGGTTCAACGAGCCTTCAGGATGTGGCGAGCGGCTGCGATCGCATCCTCCAGCGTCTCGATCGTGCCGTCCAGTTGCTGCTCGTAGACGGCCTTCAAGATTTCACCCACGCGGGGGCCGGGGCCGAGTCCCAGGGCGAGCAGATGGCGACCGAGCAGAATCGGCGCCGGCGGCCGATGCTCGACGCCAAGCGATCGCGCGCGGTCGAGGAACCAGTCCATCGCAGAGCAATCGAAGGCGCCTGGGCTCCGGCCCAGGCAGTCGGCCATCGCCAGCCGCGCCAGCAGCTCGAGGTCGACCTTTTGCGCCAGACGCCGGAACGCGCCGTCGCCCACCTCGTCGCGCACCTTGAACCACATGCCCGGTTTGAGGTGCTGGGCGACCAGGCCGACGACCTGCTGGCGCACATCGTAGCCGTCGACCGACCGCACGTTGAGCCGATCGAGAAACGCCAGCGCCGGCGCGACGCCTTGTTCCTCGTGATCCATCGAGCGAATCCGCCCGTCGAGCACGGCGGTGGTGGCCGGCTTCCCGAAATCGTGACAGATGGCGCCGAGCATGATCGCAATCTGCTGCGGACGTGGAAGATCGTCGACGCGCGCGCGCGCCTCGTCGACGACCTGCAGCGTGTGCACCCACACGTCGCCTTCGGGGTGCCACTCGGGCTCCTGCGGGCAGCCGGCCAGCGCCTGCAGCTCGGGAAACAGTTTTTCGACAACGCCGAGCGCCATCGCGAGCGCGAAGCCGATCGAGGGCCGCGGCGCGAAAATCAGCTTCTCGATTTCCGCCCAGATCCGCTCGGCCGGAAGATCGTCGAGCGGAATCGCGCGGCACAGGGAGTGAGTCGTTTCATCGAGCGCGAGGTCGAACCTGGCGGCGAACTGGACCGCGCGCAGCACGCGCAAGCTGTCGTCGGGGAACGTCACCGGATCGACGATGCGGAGAAGCCGGCGGCGAAGGTCGCCGCGGCCGTCGAATGGGTCCAGGTACTCGCCGGTGAGCGGATCCCACGCGATGGCGTTGATGGTGAAATCGCGGCGGCGTGCGGCGTCCTCGAGAGACAGGTCCGGATCCCCTGTCACCTCGAAGCCGCGATGGCCGCGACCCGATTTCGACTCGCGGCGGGGCAGCGACACATCGATGTCGCCGGTTTTATAAACCTGAAAACTGCCACCGACGGTTTCGACACGCCCCCTCGATTCGAGGATCTGCCGCAGCCGCTCGGAGGTGAGGCCGTACACTTCGACGTCGATGTCCTTCGACTCGCGGCCCATCAGACGATCGCGCACCCAGCCGCCGACGATGAGCGCGCGGCCGCCCGCGTCGCGGACCTCTATCGCGATCGCGTGCGCGCGCTCGAGTGGATCAGGCATTTCGAACGAAATCAGCGTCCGGCTCAAGCCGGACGCTACGGACCAACGAGCGGTTTGCGGCCAAACTTGTTCACGAAGCGATCACAAAAGCCTGGCGCGATCGCGTTCAGCAGCACCAGACCTCGCGCCTTACGGTACGGATACACTTCCGGGACCGGACGTGCAATCGCGCGTGCGATCGCGTCGGCCACGGCGCCGGCGTGTTGCCGCGGCCCGCGCGCCTCTGTCGCCTTTCCCGATTCGCGCGCCATGACGCCGGCGAACTCGGTCTCGGTCGAGACCGGAAACACGACGGTGACGTGAATGTCCGAGCCGACGAGCTCCGAGCGGAGGCACTCGGCGAGGCCTGCCTGCGCGAATTTCGTCGCGGCGTACGCCCCCATGTACGGCACCCCGCGTTTGCCGACGATCGACGAGATGACGATCACGTGGCCCTGGCCCTGCCGCCGGAAAATCGGGAGGGCCGCGCGCACCGCGTAGTACGTGCCGACATAGTTGACGTCGACGAGCTTGCGCATCTGCAGTGGCGGGACGTCGTCGATCGCGCCGGCGATGCCGAACCCCGCGTTGCACATCATCACGTCGAGGCGTCCAAACCGCGCGATCGCGCCCGCGACCAGACGCTCCATGTCGTTCTCGCACGTGACGTCGGCGACGACCGGCAGTGCCCGACCGCCTGCCGCTGCGATCTCCGCCGCGAGCGCGTCGAGCCGGTCCCTGCGTCGCGCGCACGCCACGATGGCGGCGCCGTCGCGCGCGAGGCGCAGCGCGGTCGCGCGTCCGATGCCCGCCGAGGCGCCGGTGATGACGACAACACGAGGGAGGGCAGGCATTTTCTTGAAAACTCTACCACTGAGGGCACGGATATGAACGGAGACCACGGCTCTTTTGCTAGTGAAACCGTGACCTCCGGTTTGGTTTCCGTGGCCTCCGTGTTAGAGCTTCTTCAGTTCGCGCAC
>QHWL01000188.1:0-502 GCA_003222555.1 Acidobacteriota bacterium
CCGCATCGGCACCGTGGATGTGCTTCTGGGTCTACATCATGGGCAGGACACCTCGAATTCCGAGGTGCTCGTCCATGCGGTCCACCCGCGGGTTGCCATCATGAATGATGGCACTCGCAAAGGCGGACAACCTGCCGTGATGAAGACCCTTCACACTTCTCCCGGCCTCGAGGACCTCTGGCAGATTCATTTCTCGCTTCTCAGTGGGCAGGAGTACACCGTGCCTGGCCTGTTCATCGCCAACATGGTCGACCAGCAGCAGGCCACCATGCCGCTGGCCGCGATACCGCTTCCGCCGCCTGGACCGGGTGCGCCTCCTGCGCCGGCGCACAATGGCACCGCATACTGGATCAAGGTGTCGGCGCAGACCGACGGCTCGTTCACCGTCACCAACGCCCGTAACGGCTTCAGCAAGACTTACAGCGTGAATTCCAGAGTGGGAACCAACTGAAACAGTGTGTGCAGGACTAAAGAGCGTGTGAAAAAATGCGACGTTTGAACG
>QHWL01000188.1:642-2005 GCA_003222555.1 Acidobacteriota bacterium
TCGAGCGCCTGCTCGAATCGTCTCTCTACGGCTTGGTCGACTTCACCTGGAACGCGGTGAGCGGCGTTGCCGTCCGCTGACCGATGCACTCACCTCGCAAGGTTGCCATCGTCACCGGCGCCGGGACCGGAATCGGCAAGCACGTTGCCGTGGCCCTTTTGCAAGCGGGATATTCTGTAGTCCTTGCCGGACGTCGTAAGGAGGTCCTGGAGGCGACAGCCCGCGAGGCGGACGCCGCTGGTACCCAAACACTGGTCGTTCCCACCGACGTGAGTGAACCATCGTCGGTGCGAGCGCTTTTCGCCGCGACCAACGATGCCTTTGGCCGGCTCGACCTGCTCTTCAACAACGCGGGAATCAACGCGCCTCCGGTGGCGCTCGAAGAGCTGACGCCTCAGCAGTGGAAAGCCGTCGTCGACGTGAACCTGACGGGTGTATTTTTCTGCACGCAGGAGGCCTTCAAGCTCATGAAGCGTCAGCAGCCGCGTGGCGGGCGCATCATCAACAACGGCTCGATTTCGGCGCACGCTCCAAGGCCGAACTCGGCGCCCTACACGGCGACGAAACATGCGATTACCGGTCTCACCAAGTCGACCTCTCTTGACGGGCGTCCTTACGACATCGCGTGCGGCCAGATCGACATCGGCAACGCCGGCACGGCGATGACCGAGAAGATGAAGAGCGGCGTTGCTCAAGCGGACGGGTCGACCGCAGTCGAACCGACGATGGATCCCCGCGACGTCGCGCGTGCCGTCGTGTACATGGCCAGCCTGCCGCTGGATGCCAACGTGCAGTTCCTGACGGTGATGGCGACGAAGATGCCGTTCATCGGGCGTGGTTGAACCAAGGCAACCACGAAGCGCGATCGCAGAATTCGCCGACGCCATGGCAGAATTCGCCGTGGCGGGACGCTTCTGTAACTGACCGGCCTGCGGTCGGCAGCCTGTCACGGCCGCTTGCGGGCCCGCGCCGGGCCGAAGACCGTGCCGCTGAAGGACTTACCTGAGGGTTCCCCCCCGAAGGTGCCGCTTACACAAGCGGCACAGTTCGCGCACTTGGCCCGAGCACGCCGCTTACACAAACGGCACAGTTCGCGCATTTGAGGCGCTAATCAAGAAAGAGGCCTACATGGACCCTGCTGTCGCCGCCGTGTCGACGTCCCCGACCGTTGTCTTTCGAGATGGTCTCGGAGAGCGGCGCCTCATCGTCGAGCCCAGCGGGAATGGCACGCTGGAAATGCTCTGCCTGAGCGACGAGCTGACGGCGATTCCTTCATTTGAATTCGCACTGCGCGAGCGCGTCAGTCGGCTCTCGAGCTTTCGCCACACCAGTTACGGACGCGTCCGCAGCGTGGACCGCCTGA
>QHWL01000188.1:2020-10257 GCA_003222555.1 Acidobacteriota bacterium
TGGACCGCCTGAGCGACTCCGGTTCGACGCTGGCGCTCGTGTCCGAATGCACGCCTGGTGTACGGCTCTCCGAGATTCTCGCATTGGCCGAGCGGGAACGGATCCCGCTCGACATCAATGCTGCGCTGTGTCTCATCCGGCAGCTCGTACCGGCTGTGGCGCTGATGCACGAGCACGCGCGGGAGATTGCCCACGGAGCCATCGCCCCCGAGCGTCTCGTGGTCACGCCGCAGGCGCATCTCGTCATCGTCGAATATGTCGTGGGGGCAGCGCTCGAGCAGCTTCGGTTCTCTCACGCCCGATACTGGAAGGAGCTTCGCATCGCGTTGCCGCGATCGGCGGGCTTGCCGCGGTTCGATCATCGCGCCGATGTGACGCAGCTGGGGGTCGTCGCGCTTTCGCTCATCCTGGGGCGCCCGCTGCACGAGGACGAGTACCCCGGCCAGGTCCGCGAGCTCCTGGCCTCGGCGTGGGCGATTCCGGGCCTTCGCTCGTGGCTGGCGCGCGCACTTCAACTCGATCTGCGGGACGCGTTTCCGTCCGCCCTTGAGGCGATGGCGGCGCTCGACGAAGTGCTGTCGGGCGACAGCGATTACATTGCGGCGCCCGCGGAGCTCGAAACGTTCATGGAGCGCTATCACGCCTCTGCCGACGTGCCGATGGCAATCACACCCGCGCCGCCACCCGCCGCCCCGGCACATCTGAGCGAGGTGAGGCAGGTGGAGACGAGGCCGGCGGAAGCCAGGCCCGTGGAAGTGACGCCGGCGCAGCCACCCTCGGCGAAGGTTGCACCGTCACCTCCGCAACCAGTGCGCAAAGATCCTGCGGCCGCGTTCGAAGTAGCGACACCGATCTACCAGGCCCCGATCTATCAGGCCCCGATCTACCAGCCCCCGCGCAGGACGGAATCGCCACCGACGGCACCCATCACGACGGCCATCGAAAAGAGGCCCCTGCCGGTCCCTCCGCAACAGGTTCGCAAAGAGCCCTCGTCCGCATTCGATTCGGCGACGCCGATCCAGGCCCCGCCCTTCGCCGAATCGCCATCACGGGCAGCGGTCAAGACCGAGATGGCGCAGGACTTCGGTTCCGCTCCACGTGATGTGAGACCCCTGCCACCGTTTCAACCATTGCGGAAAGAAGCAGAGCTGTCGCTCCCCTATGCGTCAGGCAGAATTGCTTCAGACAGGGACCCGGATTCAGAGACAGAGGCAGAAACAGGATCGAAGCGACCTTGGCTCCGTTTCGCCGCCACGGCCGTTCTGCTGATCGCTCTTGTAGGCGGCGGCGTCATCGCGGCCCGCCGGTATGCGACGCCGGCACCCAGCGCCGGCCCCGGCGCCAGCATGGGTACCCTGACCATCGACACGACCCCGACCGGGGCTCAGGTGGTCGTGGACGATGAACCACGAGGCGTGACGCCGCTCGAGCTTGCGTTGAAGGCCGGCGCACACGTGCTCGTGCTGCACGGGGGCGGAGAGCCCCGCACGATTCCCGTCACTATTGTCGCGGGGACACAGTCTTCGCAATACATCGAACTGGCCAAGGGCGGATCGGCGTCGGGGCAGCTTCAGGTTCTTACCGATCCGCCGGGCGCTAAAGTGACCGTTGACAGCCTTGCGCGGGGCAGCTCGCCAATCGTGATCGCGGATCTGACACCGGGAGAGCACACCGTGGTGCTCGACAGCAACTTCGGATCGGTGAAGCAGAGCGTGACGATTGAAGCAGGAAATACAGCCTCTCTGGTGGTTCCGCTCACCGCCACCGCCAGCGCACCTTTATCCGGCTGGGTTTCGGTGTCGTCACCGGTTGCCGTGCAACTGTTCGAAAACGGCCGGCTGCTCGGGAGCAACCAGACCGACCGCGTGATGGTCTCGGCCGGCAGCCATCAGATCGAAGTCGTGAACGAGGTTGTCGGGTATCGCGTCATTCATAGCGTCCAGGTGCCTCCGGGCAAAGTGGCCGCCATCACGATCAAGCTGCCAAATGGAACGATCGCTTTGAATGCGATTCCGTGGGCTGAAGTGTGGATCGATGGAGAAAAGGTCGGTGAGACCCCCATCGGCAATCTTCCGGTAGCCGTCGGTCCCCACGAGATCATCTTTCGACATCCCGATCTCGGTGAGCAGCGGCAGGCGGTGATCGTCACCCTGGCGACGCCGGCACGGGTGACCATCGACTTGAGGAAGAAATGACCCGCTGGCTGAAATGCGGGGCGGCGATGTCTTTCGCTGTATCCCTCACCATGACTACGGCCGGGACGGCCGGAGCCCAGGACTCTCTCGCCGCGGCACGAGAGCTCTATGCGTCGGCCGCGTACGAGGACGCGCTCGCCGTGCTGAATCGTCTGCGCGCGCCGACCTCTCGCGACGAGGGCCGCACGATCGACCAATACCGGGCGTTCTGCCTGCTCGCGCTCGGCCGCGCCGCAGAAGCCGACAACGCCATCGAGGCCGTCGTGACGGCTGAGCCCTCCTATCATCCGTCCGACGCCGACGTGTCGCCGCGAGTGCGCACGGCGTTTGCCGACGTCAGGCGACGCATGCTGCCGGTCATCATCCAGCAGAGGTACGCGCAAGCCAAGGGGGCCTTCGATCGAAAAGAGTTCGCCGCCGCCGCGGACAGCTTCAGCCAGGTGCTCAGTTTGATGACCGAACCAGACATCGCATCGGCGGCCAAGCAGCCGCCGCTCTCGGATTTGCGTACGCTGGCCGTCGGTTTCCACGACCTGAGCGCGTCGGCCGCGGCGCCGCCACCCGTCGCGCCGCCGCCACCCGCGCCACCCGCGCTGCCACCGCTCCAGCTCCAGCCCACGCCACCGCCTGTTCCCGCCCAACCTGCCACGCCCGCGGCGCCTCGAATTTACGATGCGACCAACACGAACGTCGTACCTCCAATAGTCGTGCGCCAGGTGGTTCCGCCGTTCTCGCTTCGCACGGTTCCGACAAATCAGGGGATGGTCGAGATCATTATCAACGAGCTCGGCGCAGTGGAAATGGCGACGATCCTGATCCCTCTCAACCGCCTCTACGATAGAGCCGTGCTGGAGGCGGCCAAGGACTGGCTGTACAGACCCGCCACAATGAATGGCGTTCCCGTCAAGTTTCGCAAGAGTGTCCGCATCTCGTTCAAGTAGGGCGAGTGAGCCACGCTCGAGGTGCGCGTTTCCCCAATCTCAGGGGAAATTCGCCGCCTTGCGCGCAACACCCGTCAGTTCGAGGATGTGCATGCCGGTGTTGGCGCGGTCGACGATATAGATGTAGCCGCGGTCGTCGACCTCGACGTTGTTGGTCTGGATAGCCACCTTGCAGCGCTCGCTCGCGCCAGAGCCGACGCAGCGTTTGTCGGTTTTGGCCGTGACGGCCGGGATGTAATAGCCGATTTCCTTCGGGTTGAGCGGATCGCGGATGTCGAGGGCGCGGACCCCGGCGTTGAAATGCGCGATGAAGAGCACGCGGTTGTAGTAGATCGGCGTGAAGCTCTCGTTCGAAGAATGCGTGCCGAAGCGTCCGCCGCGCTCGCAGAAATTGCCGCCCGACTCGGGCACCGTCCAACTCGCCACACCGAAGGGCTTTGTTTCGGCGGTCGTGTCGACCATCCGCACCATCTGCCGGTTCTCGAAGCACTCGTTGGCCGTCGTTTCTCCGACGACCGCAAGGAAGTCCCGCCGCGCCTGAGTCTTGGCCGGAGCGGCGTCGTCATGACCGTGTTCCACGCCGACGGCAGCGGCAGCGCCAGGGCGTAGTTTCTGATTTCCGAACTCGAGAAGTCGCGTCCCGAGCAACGGGAACGTCGTGTGCGCACCCATGTCCGCAGGGAGATCGAGCCGGACTATCTGCGGGTAGACCAGGTTGGCCTCGGTCGGCTCCTTGGGTCCGTTCAGGAGCTTTGCCCGGTCGACGATCTGCACGATGCCGTTCACGCCGGTGCCGTAGCCGAAATATACGCGGTTGCCTTTGGGCCCAGTGGAGATGGGGCCGTGCAAGTCGGTCGGCACCGGGCCCGTCGAGCCGGGCTGTTGGCCGGGCAGGCCGAAATTGCGGATGAACACCGGCTTCGCCGGGTCGCTCAAGTCGTAGATCATCGTCATGCGGCGCGCACGCCAATCGGGCGCACCGCCGACGACGTAGGCGATACCGGTGTCGCATTCCCACCAGCTTTTGTGCGTGTCGCGGAGTCCGCTCACCACAACCGCCACGCGGCTCGGCTTCGCCGGGTCGGTGACGTCCCAGGTCTCGTGGCCGACGGTGCCCAGGCTACGCAGCAAGTACACCTTGCTCTTGTCTGCGCGCGGCAGATCGCTGCCGTTGCACACCCGCACCATCTGCGCGCCTCCGGCTTCGCCCTGGCCGGCTTCGCCCGGAATATGGGCGAGATACTTGGGCTGCTTCGGATTGGTCACGTCGACGATCGACGTGCCGTTGGGCTCCTGCTTGCCGGTAAGCGGATTGAGGGCCACGCCACCGTGCTGGCCGATGTAGGCGATCCAGCGCGCGCCCTGCTTCTGGATGACGGGATGATAAGCGCTCCGGCCTTGAAGGTCGTCGTAGCCGACCAGGTCCATGTTGGACTTTTCAACCCGTTGCTGCGCTGCCACACCGGCGCCCAGCGCGATGCTCAATACCGCGACCGTCAGATGCGGATATCTCATCTCAAGCCACCTTTCTTCGTCGTTGTACTTACCAGGCGACAGGCCAAGGGCGAAGCTCGCTTCAAGCTGCACAGCCAATACCTGGTAGGGCAAATTATACCGGCGGCCTCGGAAAAAGTCTGAAAATATCGACGCGAACGGCCAGCCGGTCGACCTGACGCAGCCTGTCACGGCCGGCGCTCGAATACCATCTCCGGCACTCGGTCGAGCCTCTTATTCACTCGAGATGGGCCAGGTGCGGGCTGGCCTGAACGACGCGACCTGCCTGAACGGGGGATGCGCACGGGCCGCGTCGGGTCGTAGACTCGAGGTGACGTGATTGCCGCGGAACCACTCAACGACGCCGTCCTCCTCGATGCGTACTCCCTCGCAGTGATTCAAGCCGTGGAAAGTGTCGGTCCGGCCGTCGTGAAGATCGACGTCGAACGTCGAGGCGGCGGTTCCGGTTTCATCTTCACGCCCGACGGCTTCGTGCTCACCAACAGCCACGTCGTCTCCGAGGCGCAGCCCGTCACGGCGACGCTCGTCGACGGCCGGGCGTACCGCGCAGATCTTGTCGGTGACGATCCGGATACCGATCTTGCCGTTCTGCGAATCGACAGCCCGCAAGCCTCGTGGGCCAGCCTGGGCGACTCACGAGCGATTCGCGTCGGGCAGGTCGCGATCGCGGTCGGCAATCCGTACGGATTTCAGCACACCGTCACTGCCGGCGTTGTCAGCGCGCTCGGCCGCTCGCTGCGCTCGCGTTCGGGCCGGTTGATGGACGATATTATTCAGACCGATGCGGCGCTCAACCCGGGCAACTCCGGAGGGCCGCTGGTGACGACGCGGGGCGAGGTGATCGGCGTGAACACGGCGACTATCCTGCCCGCGCAAGGGCTCTGCTTCGCTATCGCCAGCAACACCGTCAGGTTCGTGGCGTCCCGGCTGATTCGCGATGGCCGCATCCGTCGCAGCTACATCGGCGTCGCCGGCCAGAACGTACCGATTCCGCGTCGGCTCGCGCGAGCGCACGAGCTCGAGTTGTCCTCAGGAGTTCTAGTGGTGTCGATTGAGGGGAGTAGTCCCGCGGCCGCTGCGGGCCTGCGCGACGGCGACGTGATCGTCGAGTTGGCCGGCGAACCGGTGGCCGGCATCGACGAGCTTCATCGCCATCTCACCGACGAGCGGATCGGCGTCGCGACCACGCTTACCGTCCTTCGCGGCGTCGAACGCCGCCAGCTCACCGTCGTGCCCGCCGAATCACCTCGATCTTCTCCTTGACTCGGCCCCGCGTGCGGCGTAGAACAAGGGTCATGGACCAACTCCCGCGCCGCGCTCGTGCCATGACGCTGCTGTTGGTGCTGCTGGCGCTGGCGTTCCCGCTCGCGCAGGGGTCGGGTTGGGAGCCCGACATCCGACAGTTCGAGAACCAGGATCGCAGGAACCCGCCGCCAGAGCACGAGATCGTCTTCGTCGGCAGCTCGAGCATCGTCTTCTGGAACCTCCCGCAGTATTTTCCGAATCTGAAGACGATAGCTGGCCGACTCGGTACGCTACGCCGACCGCATCGTCACCCCGTACAAGCCGCGCATCGTCGTGTTGTATGCCGGAGACAACGACATCGCGAGCGGCACCCCGCCCGAGCGGGTCGCGAGCAACTTCGAGCAGTTCGTGCAGAAGGTGCAGGGGCCGCTCCCTCAGACGCGCATCATTGTCATCTCGATCAAACCCAGCCTCCTGCGCTGGTCGATGTTCGACAAGATGCGATCGGCAAACGCGATGATTCGTGCCTATTGCTCGAAACACCCCGGACTCACATATGTGGACGTCGAGCCACTGATGCTCGGCGCCAACGGCAAGCCGAGGCCGGAGCTGTTCGTCGGGGATGGACTCCACATGACGCCCGCAGGTTACAAGATCTGGACGGCCGCTCTCCTGCCCTACTTGAAGTAGGGCGGGTCGTGTGGACCCGCCGGACCGGCACCCCGCCTCCCTAACGCGACTGGATCGTCAGACGATCGACGGCCACCGATAGCTGCCGCGAGTCTGCACCGAGGCCGGATTGGGCAGGCGACACATCTGAGGAAAGAAACAGCTCGAGCTCGTTGACGCCAATCTGCCAGGCCGGAGGCGGCGCCGTAAACGACACGCGACTCCACGCACCAGCCAGCACCGCAGTCCCAATCGGCACCCCGTTCAGCACGGCGCTCATCTGCTGGGTCGACCCTTCGCTCGGAAGAAACGGCAGGCATTCCAAATCCACCGTTGCACGCCGCGACGAGCGGCGCGGCACGACGATCGACGCATGGCGTCCCTCAACCCACGCGAACGTCCGTTCGCCCTCCCGTTCGTCGGCGGCAAAACCTGACCGGAGAAACGGCCGCGCGGCGGGTGTGCCGACGTCGAGAGTCGAATCGCCCGGAACGATCGCCCACGCCGTCGCGATGACGAGGAGGGACGCGGCGGCGAGCGTACCAAGCCAGGCGCCGAAGGCGTGGCGTGCGCGTTCGAGCCATGGCGTACCCGCGAGCGCCGCGCAGATGAGCAGCAGGAACACGTCGAAGTAAATGTAGGTAACGGGCCAGAGCGTGGTCATGCTGAACGCAAGGAGGGACAGCGCCATCCATGGCAGCGGCGGACGGTCATGACGGAGGGCCCGCCAGCAGGTCGCATACACCGCGAGCATCACGACGATCTGCACGGCCTCGACCCAGCCAGACAGGCGATTCGACAGGAGGAGCCCGGTGATGCCTATCGTATGCTGCACCCATGTTGTCGAAGCCCACACGAACTTTTTCATCACATTCTGATAGCTGCCATAGAGCGCATACGACAGCGCAGGCCCGTCCCAGATCGCAAACGGAAGAAACGGCAGCACCGCTGCGAGTATCGTCAGCGCCAGTCGGCGGAGTACGTTCGTACGGGTGTGCCGCAACACCGCCATGAGAAACACCGGGACGACCGCGATCATCGTCGTCCTCGCCGCCACCAGGAGTCCCATCGCGATTGCCGCGCCGTCCCAGCGGTTGGTCGCGACGAGCCACGCGAAGAGCGCGATGAGCGGCCAGTAGACGGGCGTGTGGCCGATGGACGCGAAGCGTTCGAGGTCGGGGTTGAAGCAGACGGCCGCAAGCACGCTCATCCATGCCGCGGTCGTGAACCATCGGCCTCCCGTCGCGTTCGTCACCGCGCCGAGCGCGCACGCAACGGGGACGAAAATCTCACCTACAACGGTGACGAACCTGATGTCCGCCCGCAACAAGAATGGAACCACGTACGGCGCCCACAACACGGGACCATAAGGCAGCGGCGCGTCCCACGGCACGTGGTAGATCGTGTAGGGATTTTTCCCTTGCAACATCCTTCGAATGCCCTGCTGCACGACGATGAGCATGTCCGCCCGCTGCGGATCGTTGGGGATCGTCAAAATCTGATGGAGCCATGCGTGAGCGGCGACCACAAGCACGCAGCCGGCCGCAATCGCCACACCCACTGCGACGGTGTTACTGATATGGGAAGCCGTAGGCGCGCCGCTGTTCGTGGTGTTGGGACGCCACACCAAGACCAGTCCCAGGTTCACGACTGCCAGCAGGAGAGTAGCGAC
>QHWL01000189.1 GCA_003222555.1 Acidobacteriota bacterium
TCCGGGACTTCCCATGTGGGACGTCAGTCGGAAGGGCGAGTTCCCGCCCGAGCGGTTCACGAGCTACACGCAGATCTACAACTTCCCAAGCCTCAGCTGGGGCGCCAACAACTGGAGCCTCAACTGGACGGACCGCCGGGAGTACCGGGACGACTTTTCAGTCACGGCGGGCAACCACCTTTGGAAATTCGGCGGCGCCTATTTGAGTCTCACCTCGCCCGAGGAGCAGCCCAACAACAGCGGCACCTGGAATTTCACGAGCGATCAACCCTTCAACCCGAGCGACCCCGCGAGCTTCGCGAACCTGAGAGGCGCCAGCCAGTTCACAGCCTCCTTCCCGCCGCTCAACAGGAAAATGCTGAACCATTGGATTCAGGGGTACGTGCAAGACGAGTGGCGACCACTATCGAACCTGACGTTGGACCTCGGGCTGCGCTACGACAACCAATACCACTCGTTCAATCACAATCTCGATCTGACACTCGTGCCGCGGCTGGCCGAGTTGGTCGGGGATCCGAAAACTCGCGCCGACAACAATAACATCGGACCGCGCGCCGGGGTTGCGTGGGATGTGCGTGGCGACGGCCGGTCGGTGGTGCGTGCTGCGTACGGTCTGTACTACCAGTACCTCATGCAGGGAGGCCTCCGACCCGAGCTGACGGCCCTCCGCCAGACGAACATCTCGATTCGTAATCCAACGTACCCGGATCCGTATGGTGGAAAGGAAGCGATCACATTTGCATCCACGGCGCCGCCCAACGTCTCCATCACGGACCATGACATCCGCAACGCAAAAGCGGAGGACGTCAATGTGGGGTTCTCCCGGGAACTTCGGCAGAACATGGCGATCCACTTCGATGGCGTCTACACCGACATCACCGATATGGCCCAGACGGCCAACATCAATACGCCGCTCGATCCGGTTACGGGGGTGAGGCCGCGACCCACGTGGGGACGAATCATTCAGCTGCAGGCTGGGGGGGAGCATAAGTACAAGGCGCTCTTCGTCCGTCTCGAGAAGCGGTACACCAATCGTTATCAGTACCTCGTCTCGTATACGCTCGCGAAGCAAGACAACACCGGGGCCGGAACGAATCCGTTGATCACCGACTTCTACAACCCCGGAAGCGATTGGGGCCCGGGAAGCGCCGACCGGCGCCACGCCTTCGTAGGGAGCGGCTCCATACTGCTCCCGTATGACATCAGCCTTGGAGCGGTGTGGACGCTGCGATCGACGATGCCGTTCAGCGCCCGCGCGGGCATCGACCTGAATGCGGATGGCTCCACCGTGAACGGCCAGCATACCGATTACGTTCCAGGGACGACGAGGAACCAAGGGAATCGGATCAGCAACGCCGACCTTCTCAGTAAGGTCAATGCCTTCCGCGCGGCGACGAGAGATGCCACGCATCCGAACGGCTATGCCCCGCTCACTGATTCTCAGTTCGACACCAATGGCATCAACCGGATGGACGTCCGCGTCAGCAAATCGTTCCCCTTGAGCGGAAGCCGGAAAGTCGAGCTGATCGCCCAGGTGTTCAACCTGTTCGGGCACGACAACCTGATATACCTGGGCGGCTTAGGGTGGCAGGAAAATGCCCTGTCGAACTCGTTCGGCAAGATCCAGACGAGCCAGCCGCGCCAGCAGGGAGAACTGGCGGTACGAGTGGTCTTTTAGCTGAAAGGCCTGAGAAAAAATGCGACGTTTTACCGCCGAGCACGCCGAGCACGCCGAGAATTCATAGGATTTTCTTCTCCGCGGTCTCGGCGGTCTCGGCGGTTAACGGTTTCCTCACAGGCTTCTACTATCTTTCCGCGAGGGCGGCCTGGCGGCGGGATTTCGGAACAGACGGCGCTGCGGCCGGTGAATCGTCCATCGGCAGCCTGAAGCGGCGGATTTTGTCGTAGGAATAGAGAGCGCCGGCTACCGCGCCGGCCGTTGCCACACATCCGATCTCGCCCACGCCTTTTGCGCCGTAGCCCCCGACTTCATCCGGCACTTCAATCAGGATGACGTCGACCTTCGGCATGTCCTTGGCCCTCACGATGCCATGGTCGCGCAGCAACAGCGAGTCCGGCCGCCCATTGGTGGACGTGAAATTTTCCGAGAGAGCGTAGCCCAGCCCCATATGTACGCCGCCCTCCATCTGTTCGGCGCAAAGCCTCGGGTTGAGGGCGCGGCCGACGTCGTGAGCCGCCACGACGCGCTCGATTCGACCATTTTCGCCGAGGATCACGACCTGGGTGGAGTAGCTGAAGGTCAAGTGGGTGGTCGGATTCTGTACGGCCTCAGGAGTGCCGGGCGTGGTGGTGAAATTACAAACGTAGTCTCCTGCGTACTCGCGGCCCACGAGCCGCTCTAGCGGCAATTCCTTCAGATCGGCAGCCAGTTTTCGTGCCGCCTGCTGCGCCGCTGCACAACTCAATGTCGTGGCACGCGACGCCCACGTCTCTCCGCACTTGCTGCCGAGGTCCTTGTCCCACAGAACCGTCATGATTTCCAGCGGCAGGCGCGTCTCCTCACAGACAGCCTGGAGAGTCGCCGTATACACGCCCTGGCCCATTTCCGTGTAACCGGTGAGGATCTCCACCCGGGGGCCGTTGCCAAAGGTTTCCGCGACCCCGAACGTGGCGCCCGAGCGTGAAGTCTGGCTGCCTTCAACGACGCGGATGATAATGTGTCCGCTGTCGATTGTGCCGTTTCCGATGCCAGTGCTCTTGATGCCGCAGCCGATCCCCGCGTATCTGGCGCTCTTGTAGATCTCCTTCACCGCTTCGAGCGACTTTCGAAGGCCAAGGACGCTCCCGCGCATGATCTGGCCCGTGGTCCCGGCGTCGCCCGGGTTGAGAATATTTCGCTCTCGGATGTCATACCCATCGACGCCGACTGCCTCGGCGAGGAGGTCCATCATCCCTTCCATCGCGAAGTGTGCTTGATTGGTTCCAAAGCCGCGCAATGCTCCGCTCGTCGGATTGTTGGTGTAGACGGCCTTGGCCTCGGCATCCACATTGGGCACGCGGTAAGGGCCACACGAGTGGCACGCCGCGCGCAGCAGGCATTTGCCGCTGGTGCCCGCGTATCCCCCGGCATCGCCGACAATCCGAGTACGCACCGCGAGCAAACGCCCCTCGGCATCGGCGCCGACCGTGCAGTTCAGAGTCATTGGATGGCGCTTGACATGATGCTGGGTGGACTGTTTGCGCGTCAGAACGGTTTTCACCGGACAGCCCAACAGGTACGCGGCCAGGGCGGTCTGCGCCTGGATCGACAGCTCTTCTTTTGCGCCAAACGCCCCGCCGCTGGCCGCCAGGGCGATTTCCACTTCTTCGAGAGGCAGGTTCAGAACCTTGGCAATCTGACGCTGGTCGAAGATCGAGCCCTGGCTGTCCGTGTGTACCTTGACACCCTTCCCCTGAGGCAATGCCAGACACGCTTCGGGCTCGAGAAACGCCGGCTCGACAGGTTGAGTGACAAACGTCTGCTGGATGACATGCGCCGAAGCAGCCAATGCGGCGTCCTCATCGCCACGCGAAAACGCTGTGGTATCAATCAGATTCGGCGAGACATAGAGGTTACCCGGCGGGTGTACTCGCGGCGCACCGGGCTCGAGCGCGGCAAACGGGTCCGTGATCGGTTCGAGCACCTCGTAGTCCACCTCGATTTTTTCGGCGGCCTGGCGCGCGCGGAATGTGGTGTCCGCGACCACCATGGCGAGGAAATCGCCCACGCAGCATGTCGTTTCGCCAACGGCCACGAAGACAGGCAGATCGGGAATGTTGAGGCCGGTACCGCGCTGTCCGGGGACGTCGGCTGCAGTGAGCACTCTCACAACCCCTGGCAAGGCCATGGCCGCGGCCGTGCGAATCGCCACGACCCTCGCTCGCGGGTGCTCACTCGGGACCAGCGCGCCGTGCAGCATCCCGGGCACGCGCATGTCGTCGACGAAAGGCCTCTCACCCAGCGCTTGCCCCAATCCGCCGAGGCGCGGGGCCGATCGGCCGATCCCATCACCGCTGCCGTTCGCGCCATTGCCCTTCACGAACGCGGCATCGCGACTCAGCCCGAACTCTTCACCGAAGAAGAAA
>QHWL01000241.1:0-2076 GCA_003222555.1 Acidobacteriota bacterium
CGCAGCAGTTCGGGGACGATGCCCTCGCGCTGCTCGACGAGCGCGACGAGGAGATGCTCCGGCTCGAGCTGCGGATTGTTGCTCTGCCGCGCCAGCTCGATCGCGGCGGCGACGGCCTCTCGCGCTTTTTCGGTGTATTTATTGATGTTCATAAACCCCTTCAATCACGAAGTCACGAAGGGCACGAAGCACTCACGAAGATCTTGTGTACAAAGAACAGTTCGTGTTCTTCGTGACACTTCGTGCCTTCGTGATAAGCGTCCCAAGACTATGCTGCGGAGTGCTTTGTTCCTCTCTCAAGCTTCTGCAACGCTTCGTAGTGCGCGCGCTCCTCGGGCGACAACTGACGCGGGAGCTGCACGTCGACGGTCGCGTACAGGTCGCCATGTTCATCGGGTTTGCCGATTGTGGGCATCCCGTGGCCCTTCAGCCGGAAGACTTGGGCGTTCTGCGTCGCGGTCGGAATCTTCAAACGCAAAGACTTGCCGCTGAGAGTGGGGACCTCGGCCTCACCCCCGAGCACCGCCGTCGTGAGCGGAATCGCAACGCGCGTATACAGATCCCTCCCTTTGCGCTCGAACTTCGGATGCGGCGCCAAACGGATCCGCAGGTACAAGTCGCCCGACTGTGCGCCAGCGGCCCCGTGTTCGCCTTCGCCAGTGAGGCGCACGCGCGAACCGTCGCCGACGCCTGGAGGAATGCGCATATCGACGGTGCGCGCGTGGCCGTCGAGCTTGATTGCGAGCCGGCGCGTTGCGCCATGATAGGCGTCTTCCAGCCCGAGCTCGAGCTCGTGTTCGACGTCGCGGCCCTTGCGTGCGCGGCTGCGCCCGCTCCCAGTGCGGGCCCCCCGTTCCTGCGTGCTCGCGCCACCCCCGAAAAACGTGTGGAAGAAATCAGAGAACGGATCGGCGTCGCCGAACATCTCCTGCATTTCTTCTTCGCTCATGGTGCGGAACCCGCCGCCGAAGGGGACATTCCACGCGCCCCCCGGTTGGCCGCCGCGAGGCGGGGCCCCGCCCGCGGCAGCCTGTTCGTACATCCGCCAGTTCGCGCCGAGCTCGTCGTACTTCTTCCGCTTCTCGGGATCGCCGAGCACCTCGTAGGCCTCGTTGATCTCCTTGAACCTGGCCTCGGCAGACTTGTCGCCCGGATTGACGTCCGGGTGGTGTTTGCGCGCCAGTTTCCGGTACGCTTGCTTGAGCTCCTTCTGCGTCGCGGTTTTCGCTACGCCGAGGGTGGAGTAGTAGTCCTTGAAATCCATCGTCAGTCGAAGTCCAGTATTCGGATCAGCGCGTCGAGCTCCTGGGAGAGCCGACGCCGCGCGTCGCGCGCTGACAGCGTCTCGTCGCGCATGAGGGGGCGAATGCGCTGCACGACCTCGGCGATCGACAGCAGGCGCTGCACGCCCGCAAGATTGATACCGCCGTCATCGACAAGACGTTTGATGACTTTCAGCCGCGCCAGCTCGTCGCGCGAGTAGAGGCGCATGCTTCCGATGGTCCGGGTTGGCTGCACCAGGCCGAGCCGCTCGTATTTTCTGAGGGTCTGGGGGTGCATGCCCAGCATCCGCGCCGCAATGCTGGTGAGGTAGAGGTTGTGGTCGGTCGCCATGCGCCGCGAATCGCGCATTCCAAGAGTTGCGCCAAGCCAAGTATAGAAGTTGATACGTCGTGTGTCAACTTCGGATTCACCACGCCTTGAACCCCGAACCCTGAACCTTGAACCACGGTATTCTGAGTTCAAGTGTTTACCGCCGCCGACTTGCTCACCGTCGCGCTGCTCGTGGGACTCGAAGGGCTGCTGAGCGCCGACAATGCAATGGTACTGGCGGTGCTGGTTCTGGGGCTGCCCAAACACCAGCGACAACAGGCCCTCCGATACGGCATCGTCGGCGCATTCGCGTTTCGGGCCATTGCGACGCTCCTTGCGGTCTACCTGATCCAGCTTCGATCGGTGAAACTGGTCGGCGCCGGCTATCTATTGTATTTGGCCAGCCGGCATTTTTTCGGCAGCAAGGACGCCCACTCGCGGCGGGCGCCGCTCACGGCGCTGCCCTGGATGGGGCTGACGGCG
>QHWL01000241.1:2166-11468 GCA_003222555.1 Acidobacteriota bacterium
GTATCCTGGGGATCATCATGATGCGGCTGGTGATCGGACGCCTGATGTCGCTCGTCGAACGATACCCGCTCCTCGTCGACGCCGCCTTCATCATTATTGCGTGGGTAGCCGTCAAGCTGCTGGTCGAGTTTCTGCACGTCGAGGGCTATATCGCTTTCGAGTTCCCCAGGTGGCTGTCGCTCGGGCTCATCGTGGTAATTTTCGTGACGGCGTTTCTGTACGCGCGCACTCAGGAACGACGGCTCACCGGAACTGAAGTGGCCGCCAGACGGCTCCTCGAGGAGGAGGAAGCCTCGCGATGAAATCACCTCGTCGCTGGACGTTGTCCCGCCGGATCGCGGTTGCCCTCGCCGCATCGTTGCTGGTGGGCGGCGCGACATCGGCGTGGTGGCTGTCGCGCTACGCGATCGCGGTCCACCGATTGACGCGGGGTGCGGGTGACACCATGTTTTACGGGGCGGACGGGCAGCCCTGGTTCCGCCTCGACGAGCAGCGCCATGATGTGCCTCGCCCGATCTTCAGCACGCGGTGGTCGCCATCGAAGACCGCCGCTTCTACTTCCATCCGGGCATCGATCCCATCGGGATCGCGCGCGCCGCCGTGCGCGATCTCGGCCGCGGCGGACCCGTCGAGGGCGGCAGCACGCTGACCCAGCAGCTCGCGCGAACGCTGTTTCTCTCAAACGTCCGAACGTACGGACGCAAGGCGAAAGAAGCAGCAATTGCGCTGCTCATCGAAGCGCAGCTCACTAAACAGCAAATCCTCGAGCTGTATCTCAATCGTGTGTACCTGAGCGCGGGCGTTTACGGCGTCGACACGATGTCGGAGCATTTGTTCCGCAAGCCTGCCAAGGTCTTGACCTTGCCCGAAGCGGCGCTCGTGGCGGGCCTGATTCGAGCGCCGTCGACGCTCTCGCCCTGGGGGAACTACGACGGCGCGCTCGCGCGCAGCCGCCTCGTGCTGGCCCAGATGCGGGACCAGCACTTCATCACACCTGAGCAGGAGGAATCGGCGCGCGACGTCCGGCCTCTCATTCAGCCCTACAGGCAACCCGACGATGCAGGCTCGGCGTGGGCCAAGGAATTTCTGCGGCAGCAGTTCCGCAGCCAGTTCGGCGGCGATCACCCGCCCGACTGGCAGGTCCACACGTCGTTTCTTCCGAAAGTCCAGGACGTGGCGGAGCGCGCTGTCCGGTCGGGATTGCGGCGCTTGAATCGATCGGGCCTCGAGGCGGCGCTCGTGGCCATCGACCCCTCGACCGGTGATCTCCTGGCCCTGGTGGGCGGCGCGAATTTCGCGGACAGCACCTTCAATCGCGCGACGCGCAGCCGCCGTCAACCCGGATCGGCCTTCAAGCCGATGGTGTACGCCGCGGCGCTCGCACACGGCTACTCGCCGGTGTCGGTGCTGTCGAATCTGGGCAACGTGTCGGCACCCGACGATCCCGAGTGGAAGCCGAGGAGTGTCGCTCACGCAGAAGGCGAGCCGGCCGACACGCTCACGCTGCGGGCGGCACTCCTCGAGTCCAACAACGCGGCGGCCGCCGATCTGCAGCAGCGAGTGGGGTCGGGCGCGGTCCTCGCGCTGGCCGCCGATGCGGGGCTGAAAGGCCTTCCCGATGTGCCTTCACTGGCGCTCGGCACGGGCCTCGTGTCGCCGCTCGAGTTGACCGCCGCCTACACCATGTTTCCCGGGGGCGGTGAGGTGGCGCGCCCGCGCGGCATCATCAGTGTCTTCGACGCCAGCGGCGGGCAGCTTCTCGACCGGCCGGTCGAGCGCGAGCGCGTGATCGGCGCGCCGGTGGCGTTTCAGATGGTCACCATGCTGCGCGACGTCGTCGATCGCGGCACCGGCGCATCGGCGCGCGCGCTCGGAGTCCATGGTCCGGTCGGCGGAAAAACTGGAACGACCGATGACTATCGGGACGCGTGGTTTGTCGGCTTCTCGACGTCGGTGGTCGTCGGTGTCTGGGTCGGCTTCGATCAGCCGGCGCCGATCGGGCGCGACGCGTACGGGGCGCGCGTCGCGCTGCCCATCTGGGCGGATTTCATGAAAGGAACGGCGCAGCTGCTGCCGGCCTCAGACTTCCCGGTGCCCGAAGGGGTGCGCGGCGAACAACTGTGCAGTATCTCCTACACTCAGCCCGTCGCGGACTGTCCGGTCTACACCGAGTACTTCAAGGAAGGCGATTCGGTGCCCTCCGCCTTGTGCCCAATTCATCGTGGTACCGTCAAGGAGCGCACGGCGCGCGCGGTGGGCGGCTTTTTCCGCGCCCTCGGCGGCAAGATCGCGGGGATCTTTCGCAAATGACTCTCGCCAATCCCGATAAACGCAGAGGCCGCTGAGTGACTTTCTCACCGCTGCGCTGGAGCGGGTTCAGTCGTCGCGTCCCTTGATCCGCCGGAGGGCCCGGCGCTGGCGTTTGTCCGGTGCGCGGGGCGGCGTCATCAACGCGCGAAAGACTCGCTCCATCCGCCGGATCTCGATCTCTTCTGGCGTGGGCGGCGGCGTCAGATCGTCGTAGAGCCGCCGCGCGTCAGTTTTGGCCACGTGCCGGTCGGCCAGCGCGCGCACCGCAACGCGCTGTTTCCGCCCGTAAGGCCGGCTGATTTCCAGCGTGTCACCGACGCGCATCAGGCGGTTCGATTTTGCGCGCTGGCCGTTGACGTCAATCTTTCCGCCTTTGCACGCCTTCTGCGCTTCCGAACGTGTTCTGAACAGGCAGGCGACGTCGAGCCAGACATCGAGTCGGACCTGGGATCGCTCCTCGTCATCGACCATTTCGACCACTTCGCCGTACCATTCTACCCACCGCGTATTTCCCCGGGTCATTGGCAACGTGCGACCGCAAAGGCCTCACGACGCGGCCCGATACACGTCAGCTCGGGCCCTGTATTTGAAGGCGCCCCGGTTCCAGCGAGAAAAGTCTCGACATCCGTTCGATCGGCATGTTTAAGCTAACATACGGTCAATTCAGGACCCAGCGCGCGTCAAACTCGGTTTGGACACACGAAGGTTCCTTTGGAGGTTGTATGCGAATGAGAGTGGCCCTGGCCGGCACGTTGGTAGTGGCAGTGGCAGTTCTCGGCCTTTTCGCCGCGCGGCCGCGTGCGGCAGAAGAACCTTATCAGCTCATCAAGGACATTCAGATTGGCGGTGAGGGCGGCTGGGATTATCTGAATGTGGACAGCGCGGCGAAACGCCTTTACGTCAGCCATGCCACGAAGGTCGTGGTCGTCGACACGGCGAAGAACGAGGTCGTCGGAGAAATTGCGGATACTCCTGGCGTGCACGGAGCCGTGGCCGCACCTTCGCTGGGCCGCATCTTCACCAGCAATGGCCGCGGGAACACGGCGAGCATTGTCGATGCCAAGACGCTTCAGACGATCAGCAAGGTCGAAACCCCCGCCAACCCCGACTTCATCATGTACGAGCCCAAACAGAAAGAGGTGTACACGTTCAACGGGGGCGGGAAGTCGGCCACAGTGATCGACGCCGCGAGCGGCAAAGTCGTGGCCACCATTCCGCTAGGAGGCAAACCGGAGGCAGGCGTGTCCGACGGCGCGGGCCGCGTGTTCGTGAACGTGGAAAACCTCAACACGATCGCCGTCATCGACGTGGCCACGCACGCTGTCGTCGCGACCTGGCCGATCGCGCCGGGCGAGGAAGCGGCGGGGCTTGCGCTCGACACGAAGAATCACCGGCTCTTCATCGGCGCTCACAACCGCCTGATGGTGATGATGGACTCGACAAACGGCAAGGTGGTAGGGCAGGTGCCGATCGGCCCGGGTGTGGATGCCACTTGGTTCGATCCCGGCACCGGTTACGCCTTCTCGTCGTGCGGTGACGGGACGACCACGATTGCGCACGAAGATTCGCCCGACAAGCTGACGGTCGTGCAAACGCTCAAAACGGAGCGCGGCGCGCGAACGATGGCGCTCGATTCATCGACTCACCGGATTTACCTGGCCGCGGCGAGGTACGAAGCGCCGGCCGCTGGAGCGCCGGCCGATGCGCGGCCAGTAATCGTCCCGAACTCGATGCACCTGCTGGTTTACGGGATCAACGGCAAATGAAGAGCGCGCGGACGACGAGTTAAGTGGCGAGCGTCGTCCTTGGTTCTTGGTCCTTCGTCCTTCGTCCGTTCTTGGTCCTTAGTCGTCCCTGGTCCTTCGCGCTTGGTCCGCCCAACCACGAGAACGACCAGGCGCCAAGGACGCCAGGGCCAAAGGCCGAAGGATCAAGGACCGTTGCTCAAACCTCCATTACATTCGGCAAGAAGTAATAGAAGACCAACGTGATCAGGATGAGATAGGCGAGCGTCGCGAGCGTCCAGCTCATGTTGTGGCGGATCACATCGCCTTCGTTGCGCACGTAGCGGCTGGTCGACACGCCGACGCTCGCCGTCTGGGGAGCGATTGGTTTGCCGACCTCCGCCCCAACGGAATTGAACGACGGGAGCAGCAGCGGCGGCAGGTTCAGCAGCCGTCCCGTGGCGGCCTGCACCGGGCCGAACATCGCGTTGGTCGACGTGTTGCTGCCCGAGAGCGCGACGCCCACCCAGCCGAGGATCGGCGCAAGGACGACAAACAGCGGACCGACCTTCGAACAACCGTACGCCATCGAATTGGCCATGCCGCTGAACACAAACGCGAATGCCAGGCCGAAAATAAAGAAGCCGACGAGCAGCGCTCCCCACATCTGATGGAACGTTCGCTTGAAGACTTGCCGGATGGTGGCCGCGCCGGGCCTGAGGAACGTCAGAATCACCAGCCACGACACCAGAATCGCCGTGCCTCCGCTCAGAGGATTCAAATTGAACGTCTGGGCGAACGGCTGATTCGAGATCGAGCTGATGCCTTGAACCGATAGCCGGACGAGGCTGTAGCTCGGCAGTTTCGACCATGGTCCGGTCCACGCGACGACGATGAGGATGAGGACGATGTACGGACTCCAGGCGCGCAGCGCCGACCCCGGGTCGACGGCCGCTTCGACCGTCGATTGCGCGCCAAGACTTCTCGCCGCGGGGCGTCCGCCGAAGGTGCGGACGGTTTTCGGCCGCCACACTTTAGTGAACGCGAACAAAACCCAGAACGCCGTCAAGGCGCCGGTAATATCGGGCAGGTAGGGTCCGAGAAACACGGCAACCGGCCACTGCCCCCCCACGTACGCGAGCGAGGCGACGACCGCCAGCGGCCATCCTTCTTTCACACCTTCAGCGCCGCTCACCAGAAACAGCAGCACCCAGGGTGGTAACAAGGCCAGTATCGCGACGATGTGACCGACTGAGGCCGAGAGTGCCATCAACGGCAAGCTGGTCACGGCCGCGAGCGCGATAATGGGCGCGCCCAGCGCGCCGTACGACACGGGAGCGTTATTGGCCAATGCCGTGACTCTGATGGCGTCGAGGTCGGCGACGCCGAACCCCACGAGGATTGGCGCAACGACGGCCCACGGATAACCGAAGCCGACGAGGCCTTCGAGCAGTGCGCCGAACGCCCAGGCGAGCATCAGCGTCTGGATGCGGATGTCGGTCGTCGCGTGATGGACGATCCAGTTCTTGAACCGCTCGAAGTCTCCCGTGAAGACGAGCGTGTTGAAGATGATGAGGCCCCAGAAGGTGATCCAATCGACGGCCCAGACTCCCTGCAGGCCACCGTACAGGTACGCACGAGCCATCGAGCCGACCGGCGCGTGCCAGACCCAGATGCCGAGCGCAGCGGTAATCACGCCGGCGATGAGCGTGGCGAGCCACGCCGTCATCCTCAGGCCCGCCAGCAAGGCGAGCAGAACGAAGAGCGGTACAAAGGCGACGATGACGGCCGCCCACAAACTGCCGAGGGGTACGAGTGTTTGGGTGAACAGATGTCCTCGCTTTTCAACGGCGCGGGGTAACGAGAGACCGCGTGATCGCGCCGAGGGTCGCACCCCCGGCCAGCGCCATCGCGAGCTCCAGCTCCGCACGGAACATTTCCAGCACGCGGCGAACGCCCGTTTCGCCCGCCGCGGCGAGACCCCACAAGTACGGCCGACCGAGCACCGCCCGGGCGCCGAGCACCAGCGCTTTGAGCCCGTCGGTGCCACGTCGAACCCCTCCGTCGAGGAGAATCGGCACCCGGCCGGCGACTTGGTCCGCAATGTCGGGCAGGGCGTCGATCGTCGCCATCGCGCCATCCCGCTGCCGCCCGCCGTGATTGGGACACGATAATACCCGACGCGCCGGCAGCGGTAGACTTTTCAGGGTCCTCCTGCGTCAAAAGTCCTTTGACGGCATCGGCAGCTTGGTCAGGGATTTGAGCCAGCCGACCGCGGCCCACGCGAGCGAGGGATCGAAACCGAGACGGTTTTCGGCGAGCGTGCGTTCATCGGCTACGGCGCCCGTATGATAGTCGTACGCGCTCGGTTCCATTCGGTCGCGCGCCAGCGCTTCGAGCTCGCAGACGTTCACCGGGTCGCCGGTCGCGTTGTCGCATGTCGCCTTCGTCAAAAGGAGACTCCAGGAAGGCGCGAATTATAGCTTGGACTTCCGTTTCGTGTATGGTAGTGGTTGGCATCAGCTTTGCCCCTGCGACCGGCTGCACCACAACCCCCAAATTTGTATTGACCGTGCGAAAAACTACGATTCTTGTAACCGCGCTCACAGTTTTGAGCTTATCTGTGTCGTTATGGGCCGCCGACCGCGTGGCCACGGCCGGCGATGCTTACATCGCCCGCGACGAGGCGGCGAACACGTGGATCGTGGCCAACCCCTCGATAAGCGCGACGTTCCAGATCGATCGCGGGCGCGAGTCGCGTTTGCTGCATTTGACGAACGTCGTGACCGGCCACGCGTGGGAGACAGCGTCGGCATCGGACGCGGTGGCGACCATCGCCGGACACCAGAGCCAACTGGGCTCGAGCGACGCCGGTTATCAGCTGGTCGACGTCATCGCAACGAGCGCGGACCTGTCGGTTCACCTCACGCTCGTCTTCGACCATCGCGGTACGCATCTGCGTGTCACACGTCATTACGTGGTGTATGCCGGCGCGCCGGCGATCGAGACGTGGACGCGGTTCGAGACCCAGGCCGGCGGCGACGTCGAAGTGTCGGACCTCAACGTCTGGAGCTTCACCGTCGACGGGCAGCAGGTCGAGTGGATCAATGGACTGCTCGGCGACAACATCGACGCACCGCGCGACGATGCATTTTCACTGCAGCAGAAAACCCTCGTGCCCGGCGAGCGGATCGACCTTGGCACCGAGACGCGATCGTCGGACCGCGTCGTGCCGTATTTCAAAATCCTCGATCGCGGGGAAGCGATCGTCGGCGGCCTGCTCTGGTCGGGCGCGTGGCATCTCGGACTCGAAGGACGATCCGGCGGGACGGCGCTCAGCTTCGGACTGGCGCCGATGAGCACTCTGGTGAACGCCTCGCGCGCTGTCGAGACGCCGCACGGATTCCTCGCCGTAGCGGGTAAGTCCGACGACAGCTCGAGCGCCATCCGCGCGTACATTCAGAAGGCGCTGCGCGCGGGCCGCGGATTCGACACGCTCGTGACCTACAACACGTGGTTCGCATACGGCACGCGCATCGACGAATCAACGATGATGGGCGAGATGCAGCGTGTTTCAGAGCTCGGCACGGAGCTCTTCGTGCTCGACGCCGGCTGGTATGCGGGAGCGGGGCGCGACGGCCCGTGGGATTTCACCAACGGGCTGGGAAGCTGGCGCGCCGATCCGGCGCGCTTTCCGTCAACGCTCCACGCGCTCACCGATTTTGCTCACAGCCTGGGCATGAAGTTCGGCCTGTGGATCGAACCCGAACGGCTCGCGCTCGACACCTTGAATGGCGGCAGCTCGGCCGAGGAGGCGTGGCTGGCGACCGTGGGTGGTCGCTACGATCCGGACGCGCACGCCGCCGACGCCGTCTCGGCGCAGTTGTGCCTGGCCAGCGACGCGGCGCGCCGGTGGATCCTCGGCGAGATCGTCCGGCTGGTCGATGAGGTGCAGCCGGACTACTTGAAGTGGGACAACAACTTCTGGATCAACTGCGACCGGCCTGGCCACGGGCACGGTGCCTCGGACGGCAACTTCGCGCACGTGATCGGCCTCTATGATGTGCTCTCGCGTTTGCGGGACCGCTATCCGGGACTTGTCATCGAGAACGTGGCGGGCGGCGGCAACCGACTGGACTACGGTATGCTGCGCTACTCCGACGTGGCGTGGATGGACGATCGCACAGCGCCCTCGGTTCACGTCCGACACAACTTCGAAGGGCTTGGCGCAGCATTCCCTCCGTCGTATCTGCTCTCCTTCCTGATCAATCACGACACGGAGTCACTCTACGACGGACCTGACCTTCCTCTTTATATCCGCAGCCGCATGCCCGGCGTGCTCGGCCTGACATTCGTCACGGCCGATCTCAGGCCATCGGCAGCCGGTGACATTGCAGGCCATATCAGTCTTTACAAGGAGCTGCGCGACATCATCAAAGGGGGCAGCGCGATTCTGCTGACTCGTCAGGCATCGGTCGACAACCCGCCGGCGTGGGGCGCCGTGCAGGAAACCGACGCCGCAGGACGCACGCTAATCTTTGCGTTTCAGAGCGATCCCGCCGTGGAACACACCGCCCTGAAGCCGCGCGGCCTGGCGCCCGCCACGATCTACGACGTGCGATCGGTCGACGTGGGCTCGATTGGCAGCGCGTCGGGCGCCGAGTTAATGGCCAATGGCATCGAAGTCGTCACGAATCCAAAATCGGCGGCGCACGTCCTGATCCTCTCCGCGCAACCTAGGTAGTCCTGTAGATTCGCTCGATCGCGTACGCTGGTGACTGGGTATCGCCGGTCCCGTCACACAGCACGACCGCGTTGGCGTGGGGTGTGTAGTGTGGTGTCCTAGCGCCGTTTTCACAAGCGTGGCGCGGGGCTTTAGCCCGTGGGTCGGGTAGGTCAGGCAGCCTCACCTGACCTATCTGACCACTATAGACTTGTGAAAACGGCGCTAGTGTCCGGCTTCAGCCGGGCTGGGAGTTGTGAAGAGCGTCGTTTCAATTGACGGCGAAGCAGTAGAGCAATCCCGCGCCGCCGGTGGCGACGAGATTCGGCTGGCTGCAGCCACGGCTCCCGTGCGACGAATTCCACGAGCTGTTGTTGCCGCCCTGCTTGTCTGAGTGTCCAAGTTGCACCTGGCCCCTCCCGTCGGCGTTGCTCGTGTAGTTGCTACAGGTGTGGTCCATGCCGTCGGTGTACGCGCGGCCGTCGGGCAGCGAGCCGGTCAAGATGTCGTGCGTGTTCGGCATATCACCGACGCCGTTGACGATC
>QHWL01000242.1 GCA_003222555.1 Acidobacteriota bacterium
TGGGCCTTGGTCGTCCTTGGTCCTAAGTCCCTTCCCTGGGGCTTGGTCCTCGGCCCGTTGGTCGTTCCTGAGCGCAGCGCTTGGTGTGCGCGGGGAGCTGCGAAGGACCACGGACGCCCAGGACGAGGGACGCCAAGGACCAAGGGACGGAGCAAGGCCCAAGACCCAAGGACTCAGGACCAAACGGGGTCCCGAATCCGAAGGTTTGACTTCGGCGAGCCGAATGGGTACATATGTATACAGTGATGTTGACTGCTCGGCCGTGCGCATGTTGTTGTTGTATCAGGACCTGCAAGGTCCACGCGCTATCGGTCCTGGTGTTCGCTTAGCAGACAGCCGTTCAATCTTCTAAAAGCACCGCGGAAAGACCGAAAGCCCGGGACCAAAATCCCGGGCTTTTTTTGTTTCAGGCCTCGACCAGCACGATACCTTGTCGGAACGCGCACAACGCGCACAAGTAGGTGCTCTTGATGTCGACTCTCGCTACACTTGGGGCGATGCCGGAACCGGCTCATACGCGACTGCCGGCCAGTTCGCCGCTCGTCCGGAGACCTCCCACCCCGCCGCGCCTCGACCACTTGCGAGCGCTCGAGGCGGAGAGCATCCACATCCTGCGTGAAGTGGTGGCCGAATTCGAGCGTCCCGTCATGCTCTATTCGATTGGGAAGGATTCTTCCGTGCTCCTGCGGCTCGCGCAGAAGGCCTTTTACCCTGGCCCCATCCCCTTCCCGCTCCTCCACGTGGATACCACGTACAAGTTCCGCGAGATGATCGAGTTCCGCGATCAGTACACCGCCCAAATCGGCGCGCGGCTCATCGTGCACACCAACCAGGAGGCGATTACGGAAGGCACGCAGCCCTTCCTCGTCGGCACGCAGCGCTGCTGCGGGCTGCTCAAGACCAAGTCGCTGCTCGACGCGCTGGAGGCGGGCGGATTCGACGCGGCGTTCGGCGGCGCCAGGCGCGACGAAGAGCGGTCGCGTGCCAAGGAACGGATCTTCTCGCTGCGCGACGCGAAGGGCCAGTGGGACCCGAAGAACCAACGGCCGGAGTTGTGGAACCTCCTCAACGGACGGGTGAGGCCGGGAGAAAGCATCCGCGTTTTTCCGCTGTCGAACTGGACCGAAATCGACGTGTGGCAGTACATCAACGTCGAACAGATTCCGATTGTGCCGCTCTACTTCGCGAAAGAGCGCGAGGTCGTCGTGCGGGGAGAGGCGCTGATTCTGCTCGAGCAGTCGTTCGTGCCGCTGCTGCCGGGCGAGCGCCCGCAGATCATCCGGTGCCGCATGCGGTCGCTGGGGTGCTCGCCGTGCACGGGTGCGGTGCGGTCGGAGGCCGACACGGTCCCGAAAATCATCGACGAGCTCGTCGCCACCAAATACTCGGAGCGGCAGCTTCGCGTCATCGACCACGATCAGGACGGATCGATGGAGCTGAAGAAGCGCGAAGGCTACTTCTGATGTCGGGTTTGCTTCGCATCTGCACGGCGGGCAGCGTCGACGATGGCAAGAGTACGCTCATCGGGCGGCTGCTGTACGACTCGCGGGCGGTGTACGAAGATCAGTTGCACTCCGTCCGGGTCGCCTCGCGCAACCGGACGGCCGGGCCCATCGATTTCTCGTTGTTTACCGACGGCCTCAAGGCGGAGCGCGAGCAGGGCATCACGATCGATGTGGCCTACCGCTACTTCGCGACGGCGCGGCGCAAATTCATTCTGGCCGACACCCCGGGACACGAGCAATACACGCGCAATATGGCGACGGGGGCGTCGACCGCCGACGTGGCCGTCCTGTTGGTGGACGCGCGGCATGGCGTCCGGGTGCAGTCCAAGAGGCACGCGCGCATCGCGCGGCTCCTCGGCATCACGGACTTCGTCGTGGCCGTGAACAAAATGGATCTCGTGGACTTCGACCGCGGCGTCTTCGAGGCGATCAGCGACGACTTCGCCGACTTGCTGCCCGACGCGCGGCTACATCCGATTCCCATGAGCGCGCTGCATGGCGACAATGTCATCTCCTCGAGCGACCGGACGCCGTGGTTCGCAGAGCCGAGTCTGCTCGAGTATCTGGAGACTGTCGAAGTCGACCACGCCCTGGCGGCCAAGCCGTTCCGGTTCCCGGTCCAGCTCGTGCTCCGGCCGACCCACGATTTCCGTGGATACGCGGGACAGATTCTGTCGGGCACGATCGTTCCCGGCGATATGGACCGGGAACCGGAAGCCGTCGGGCCTGACGAGCAGGGTCAAGCGCATTGTCAGCTGGGACGGCGATCTCGAGATCGCGCACTCGCCGATGTCGGTGACGCTGGTGCTCGAGGACGAAATCGACATCAGCCGGGGCGATGTGCTCGCGGTCGGCGACCCCTACGTGGCTCAACGCTTCGAAGCCGAGATCGTGTGGATGGACGAACGTCCGCTGGATCCGGCGCGCGTGTACCTGCTGAAGCAAACCACGCGGACCGTCACCGCCGAAGTCGATCGACGCTTCATGCTGAACCAGATCGCGTCGGCGCACGTCGCGACCTCGCGACCGCTCATCTTCGACCGGTACGGCGAGAATCGCGCCACGGGCAGTTTCATCCTGATCGACCCGACAACGAATTTCACCGCCGGGGCCGGCATGATCGTGAACGTCGCGGGCGAACGCACCGCGACGGCAGCCTAGCCGAGCGCGGCGGAGCGTCTCGCGCGCCTGGCGCGCGCTGCGGTGACCGACGCCGACGCCGTCGAAGTGGTCCGACGGGCGCTCGAGGACATCCTGAAATGAACGAGACGAGCCGCATCATCGCCGACAATCTGGCCGCGGCCCGGACGCCCTGCATCACGTCGAGCTTCCAGGCGGAATGCGTCGTCCTCGTGCACATGCTTCTCGAAATCGAGCCGCGCATTCCGGTGCTGTTCCTGGACACGGTGCACCATTTCGCTCAAACCTACACCTATCGCGACGAGCTGGCCGAGCGGTGGCAATTGAATCTCGTGAATCTCCGCGCGGCCGCGCCGACCCCTGGATTGTGGCAAACCGACACGCAGGCCTGCTGCGCGCTTCACAAGGTGGGACCGCTCTTCTCCGCGCTCGAGGCGTACGACGTGTGGTTCACGGCCTTGCGTCGCGAGCAGTCGCCTTCGCGCGCGAACCTGGCCGAAAGCGAGCCGTTCCGGTTGCCGACCGGGAAAACGCTGCGCAAGGTGAGCCCGCTCGCGGGATGGACGACCAAGGACGTGTGGACGTACGCGAAGGCACACGACATTCCGCTGCTGCCGCTGTACGAGCTGGGCTATTCGAGCATCGGCTGCGAGCCGTGCACGTCATTGCCCCTGGATCCGGCGAACCCGCGGTCGGGGCGCTGGCAAGGACAGAAGCTCGAATGCGGCATCCACATCCAGATTCAGCCGCCCCAGTGAAAGGCTGCGACGTTTGAACGCTGAGCTCGCAGAGCTCACGGAAAAATGCAACCACGAAGACACGAAAACACGAAAAGTACGATGGCTTTCTTCGTGTCTTCGTGCTTTCGTGGTTGCCTTCGACAACATCAAGTATTTCTCGGCGGCCTCTGCGGTCTCTGCGTTGAACGTGTTTTTGTTCACAAGCGGCGTCAGGTCTTGAACCGCCCCACGTCGATTGAGTAATTCCGGACCTTGTAGCTCAGGATGCGTTCCGTCGTGTCGAGCAGCCGCGCCGCTTTCGCCCGGTTCCCGCGCGTCGTCTTCAGCGTGTCCTGGATCAGATCCTTCTCGTAGGCGGCAACCGAATCGCTGAGCGAAACGCGCATCACGGTGCCCGAGGCCTCGGCGGTCTGCAGCGAGGGCGGCAGGTGGTGGGCGTGGATCACCTGGCCGTCACACATCAGCACGGCGCGTTCGAGCGCGTTCTCCATCTCGCGGACGTTGCCCGGCCAGTGGTAGCTCGCCAGCATGTCGATCGCCGGCGTCGAGATCCGCTTGATGCTCTTCCCGTGCTCCTGCGAGAACTTGTCGAGAAAGTGGTCGGCCAGCATCAGCAAATCGGCCTTCCGATCGCGAAGCGGCGGCACGAAGATCGCAAACACGTTGAGGCGATAGTACAGGTCTTCGCGGAACGACCCCGCCGCGATTCCCTTCTCCATATCTTTGTTGGTGGCGGCGAGGAGGCGGACGTTCACTTTGACGGTTTCCGTGCCGCCGAGGCGCTCGAACTCGCGCTCCTGCAGCACGCGGAGCAACTTCACCTGCGTCGCGAGGGGCAGATCGCCGATCTCATCGAGAAAGAGCGTGCCGCCTTCGGCCAGCTCGAAGCGCCCCTTCTTTCGCGCGTCGGCGCCCGTGAAGGCGCCCTTCTCATACCCGAAGAGCTCCGACTCGATGAGGCTGTCGGGCAGCGCCGCGCAACTCACTTTGACGAACGGTTTCTTCGCCCGCAGCGAGTTGTAGTGGATCGAATGCGCGATGAGCTCCTTGCCCGTGCCCGATTCTCCGCGGATGAGCACGGTCGTATTGGTCGCCGCGACCTGCGCGACCTGCTCGTACATCTGCCGCACCGGTCCGCTCGTCCCGATGATGTTGGAGAAATCGTACCGATCGCGGAGCTCCTGCCGCAGGTGGGTGTTCTCGTCCACCAGGCGTTTCTTGTCTTCCTCGATCAGGCGCTGAAACTTGACCGCCTGCGCGATCATCGACGCGACGACGCCGAGGAACTTGACGCTGCTGTCGTAGTCGCGCTCCGGCTTGAACCGGAGATCCACGCCGAGGGCGCCGACCGCGCGGCGGTTCAGGACGACCGGTACGCACACGAAGCTCAACTCCTGGTCGCGGAGCTCGGGACGGCGCGACGCGCGGTGAAGGAACCCCGGCTCGCGGCTCACCCGGGGCACGACAATGGGCTTGCCTGTTTCGACGACGCGCCCCGTGATGCCCTCCCCCATCCGGTACTGGACGGCTTGCGCCGGCCGATCGAGGCCGTCGGAGGCTTCCACGCTCAGCTCGCCGCCTTCTCCGAGAAGGGTCACGATGCTTCGGATGGCGCCGTGATGGCGGGCGAGGATCTCGAGCACGCGGTGCAGCGCCGACTTGAGGTTGAGCGTGCCCGACAGCGCCTGGCTCACCTCGAGCAGCGTCGACAGGCGCCGGGCCTCGCGTCCCTGCCCCGCCGCGGTGGCGACGGTTTGCGTTTTCAAACGGGCCATTCCAGTCATTTCTTTCACTACCCTACATTGTTGTACAAATAGGTTATCTGTCAAACATTTTTGTCATAACCCTTCGCCGGACCTCCTGGAGCGTCATGGAGGCGGCGCGGCCTAAATAGTACATTTTTGTTGCAACGAGTTCGGTCACCTACTTTCTTGTAGAACTTTCATGTCGAGGTGCGTCGGCGTCGGGGCCAAGATCGCTCAAAAACACCGCGAAAAGCCTCGAGGCCCCGCGCCGGCACCGACGCACAATCTGGTCTGTCTTTTGCTATGCAACTCGCATGCGCGTGAGAGTTCGCCGCTCGCTCATCGTCAGAGCGAAGGGTCCGTTTTCAGGAAACCGGAATGTCCGCCTTCGGGAAAGCGTAGGGGCCGCCTTCAGGCGGACCTTCGGTTCAGAAGTGTGAGGTGTCGTGATGGAGTTTGAAGGCCTGGTCCGGCGAATCCGCGCGGAGTTCGAGGAAATGCCCGGCCTTCAGCTCACGCTCAGGCAGGCGGCTCGGTTGTGGGGAATGGACCCCGCGTCGTGCCGGGCCGTGGTCGATGCGCTCGTCGGCGCGTCGTTTCTCCGCTGGACGTCCATGGGGACGATCGCGCGCGTCGACTAAGGGGGCGGGAGACCTCTACTTGAAGTACGCTGCGGGCTGTCGCCGTGACAGCTCGCCTCCATCCGTTTGACGCGGGCGCCACCGCTGAAGGACGCCGACTCGACGAAGAACGCCGGCGCGTCAAGCGATGGAGTCGCTGGGGTCCGTACCTTGCCGATCGCGCCTGGGGGGCGGTCCGCGAAGACTACAGCCGCGACGCGACTCCCTGGGAGTATTTTCCCCACGATCACGCGCGATCCCGCGCCTACCGCTGGAACGAGGACGGCCTCGCCGGGCTCTGCGATCGACATCAGCACATCTGCTTCGCGCTCGCGCTTTGGAACGGTCGCGACCCGTTCCTCAAAGAGCGGCTCTTCGGTCTGACCAACCACGAAGGCAACCACGGCGAAGACGTCAAGGAATGCTACTTCTACCTGGATAACACGCCGACGCACAGCTACATGAAATGCCTCTACAAGTATCCGCAGAAAGCGTTCCCTTATGCGGCGCTCGTGACGGAGAACGGGCGCCGCGGACGGGATGATCCGGAGTTCGAGCTGTTCGACACGGGCATATTCGACGGCGATGAGTACTTCGACGTCCAGGTCGAATATGCCAAAGCCGACGTCGATGACATCCTGATTCGCATCCTCGTCACCAACCACGGACCCGACGCGGCGCACCTGGACGTGCTGCCGACGATTTGGTTCCGCAATACGTGGAGCTGGTCGCCGGGCTCGCCAAAACCTCAGATGCGCCGCCGGGAAAGCGCCGAGCCGACCGTCGAGCTCGACCACCCGGCCTATGGCCGCCGATGGCTCCGATGCGACGGCGCACCAACGGTTCTCTTTACGGAGAATGAGACGAACCGCCAGCGATTATTCGGAAGCCCGAACCCGACACCGTACGTCAAAGACGCGTTTCATCGTGTGGTCGTGGACCGCAACAGCGGGGCGGCAAATCCCGCGCACGAGGGGACGAAGGCGGCCGCGTGGTACGCCGTCGATCTGGCCCCCGGCGAAACAACCAAGATACGCCTGCGGTTCACCGATGTGACCGAAGACGCGCCGTCGGCGTTCGCCGACACGTTCACGACGACGTTCGACACGCGGATTCGCGAAGCCGATGAGCTTTATGCGCGCCTGTTCCCCGCGACGCTGTCGGCCGACGCGCGCAACGTCGCGCGGCAGGCCGTCGCGGGTCTGCTGTGGTCGAAGCAGTTCTATCACTACGTCGTCCAGGAATGGCTCGACGGTGACCCGGGACAGCCGCCGCCCCCGGCGGAGCGCCTTCAAGGGCGCAATGCCAAATGGACGCACGTCTACAACGAAGACGTGCTCGCCGTGCCGGACAAATGGGAGTATCCGTGGTATGCGGCGTGGGACCTCGCGTTCCACGCCGTGGCGCTCGCCCTGGTCGACGCCGACTTCGCGAAAGATCAGCTCGTGCTGCTGCTGCGCGAATGGTACATGCACCCCAACGGACAGCTGCCCGCGTACGAGTGGGCCCTCGACGACGTGAACCCGCCGGTCCATGCGTGGGCGGCGTGGCGTGTCTACAAAATCGACCAGAAGCGGCGCGGCAAGGGCGATCGCGTCTTTCTCGAGCGCGTGTTCCTCAAGCTCCTGTTGAACTTCACATGGTGGGTCAATCGCGAGGACACCCAAGGCCTGAACGTGTTCGAGGGCGGGTTCCTTGGGTTGGACAACATTGGACTGTTCGACCGCAGCCAGCCGCTGCCGAGCGGTGTTCGTCTCGAACAGTCGGACGCGACCAGTTGGATGGCCATGTACGCGCTCAATATGCTCGCGATCGCCGTCGAACTGGCCAAGGACGACCACGCCTACGAAGATGTCGCGAGCAAGTTCTGGGAACACTTCGTCTACATCGCCCACGCGATGACAGGGGGCGCTATGCCGGGCCGCGAGGGCCACAACCTCTGGGACGAAGAAGACGGTTTCTTCTACGACGTGCTCGCGTTCAGCAACGGCCAGCGTTTGCCGCTGAAGATGCGATCGATGGTCGGGCTGCTCCCGCTCCTCGCGGTCGAGACGATCGAGCCGTCCATGCTGAAGCAGTTGCCCGGCTTCGCACGCCGGCTCACCGGCCCGATCTGACGGCCAACGTCGCCTGCATCCAGACGCTCGGCATGGGAGGCCGCCGGCTGCTGGCCGCCGCGGACCGCCAACGGTTGGAGCGCGTCCTGACGGTGATGCTCGACGAGCGCGAATTTCTCTCGCCGTACGGCATACGCTCGATGTCGCGCGTCCACGCGGAGCATCCGTACAGACTGTCGGTGAATGGCGCCGAGCACAAGGTGTCGTACGAGCCCGCGGAGTCGCGGAGCCCGGCCTTCGGCGGAAACTCGAACTGGCGCGGTCCGATCTGGTTCCCTGTCAATTACCTGCTGATCGAAGCGCTGCAACGATTTCATCACTATTACGGGGACGACTTCAAAGTGGAATGCCCGACCGGGTCCGGTCGCCTGCTTACGTTGCTGGAGGTCGCCGCCGAGTTGTCGCGCCGGCTCACCCGCCTGTTCCTGAAACGCCCCGACGGCACGCGTCCCATGTACGG
>QHWL01000243.1:0-4848 GCA_003222555.1 Acidobacteriota bacterium
CGCTGCGCGTTCATGTGCCTTCGGTCATCCTTCCGTAACATGAAAAATGCGACGTTTGAACGCAGAGCTCGCAGAGCACGCAGAGAAATTCTCGGGCATTTCTTCTCTCCGCGGTCTCTGCGTTGAACCTCTCTTTAGCCGGACCGCCTTACCATCCCAATCGAACCGCATACCACAGCGCCACGCAGATCGCGACGCCCACGCCGACGAGCGACACGACCGTCGTGGCGAAATAAGGATAGAGCATCATCGCCACCCCGGCGGCGATATGCGGCAAGCGGTCCTGCTTTCTGCCGTACTTGAACAGGACGAACCCGATGCCGGCCGGGATGATCGAGAGAATCAGCCATGTCGGGTCTAGATCTATCGACACTCAGCTTCCATCCACACCAGCATAGACTACCGCCGGTTTTCATGGCGCGGGGCTTCAGCCCAGCGTTCGCAGGCCTGAGGAGCGTGTGGAAAAATGCGGCGTTTTACCGCACGCAGAGCACGCCGAGAATTCTTAGCGTTTTCTTCTCCGCGGTCTCGGCGGTCAACGGTTTCTTCACAGGCTCTGAAGGCCTGCGCCACTCCAAGCTTGTGAAAATGCGGCGTTAAAGGCGAGCCACCGGTGCCCCGGCAGCGATCTTTCGTGCGGGATCGATCGCAAGCCAGGCGATGGCGCCGGCGGCGTACACCAGCGAGGTGACGTAAAACGGAAACGTCCACGACTGCCACCGATCGACCGCGATGCCGACGACCAGCGGACCGATGAGGCCGCCAAGGTTCCCGAAAGTGTTCATGAACCCCGTGATGACGCCGGCGTGATCGGCGCTGACATCGAGACAGACGGCCCAGCACGCACCGATCGCCAAATCCGCTGACGCCAGCGCGAAGGCGAGCAGCATCGCCTTCACGATCGGGTACGGCGCGACGGTCGATGCAAACACGAGCGCAGCCGACGTCATGAACGACGCGAACCCGAGGCCGCAGCGCGCCACCCGCAATCGGTGAAGCCGCGCAAGCCGATCCGTCAGCCACCCGCCAACCAGATCGGCGATTCCCGCCAGCGCAAACGGCAGCGCGGCGAACAGTCCTCCGCCGAGCAACGAGAATCCGAGCTCACGGATCAGATACGTCGGGAGCCACGTGAAATGGAAGTAGAGGCCGTATCCGAAGGCGAAGTACATCGCGCAGATCGCATGGAGATTGCGACTCGCGAGCAGCGCACGCCACGGCGTCGCTGACGGGTGCACTGGGGCGCGGCCGTCCTGTTCGATCCACGCCAGCTCGTCGGCGTCGACGTCCGGGTGATCGGAGGGCCGATCGCGATACCACACGTGCCACGCCGCCGCCCAGGCGACGCCGAGAGTGCCGAAGGCCAGGAAGCTCGCGCGCCAGCCCCAGCGGCGAATCAGGAGCAGCGCGATCGGCGCCGACAGCATGCCGCCGGCGCGCGACCCAAGAAACAGCACACCGTTCGCGGTGCCGCGCTCGCGCGACGGAAACCAGCGCGAAAAGGCACGGACCATGTTGGGGAACGCGCCCGCCTCGCCGGCGCCGAACAGGAAGCGAATCGTGAGCAGCGATCCAAACCCGGGCGCCGCGCCCGTCAGCATCGTGAAGCCGGACCACCAAAGCACGATGCGCGTCAGCACTCGCCGCGGACCTCGCACGTCGCCCAGCCACCCGGAGGGAATCTCGAACAGCGAGTACGCCAGCGTGAATGCGCTGAAGACGACGCTCATCTGGAGGACCGAAAGGTGCAGATCCTGCATGATGAACGGCGCTGCCGCCGAAATGCAGATGCGGTCTAGATAAGTGATGACGGCCAGCAGGAAGGCAAACGTGAGCACGCGGCCGCGAACCCGGGAGGCACGCACCATGGATTCATTCTCGCTCCGTTGGCTCCAGTCGGACGCAAACGACCAGTAGGCACGCCTAAAGAGCTGTGAAAAAATACGACGTTTGAACGCAGAGCTCGCAGAGCACGCGGAGAAATCCCTTAAGCATTTCTTCTCGCGAGGATTCGCCGGCGTCTGATTCCCTTTCTCTTTCTTCTCTACATCGTCGCCTACCTCGACCGGATCAACGTCGGATTCGCCGCGCTCCAGATGAATCGGGCGCTCGGATTTTCGCCGAGGATCTACGGCCTCGGCGCGGGCGTCTTCTTTCTGAGCTACGTGGCGTTCGAGATTCCGAGCAACGTCATCCTCGCGCGCGTCGGCGCGCGGTGGTGGATCGCCCGCATCATGATTTCGTGGGGGCTGGTGTCATCGGCGACGATGTTCATCCGCGGTGCGGCCGGATTTTACACGCTCCGGTTTCTTCTGGGTGTCGCCGAGGCAGGATTCTTTCCGGGTCTCATCTACTACCTGACACGCTGGTTTCCCGCGCGCGAGCGGGCGCGAACGATCGCCGCGTTCATGACCGCGACGCTTGTCGCCGGTATTGTCGGCGGCCCGATTTCCGGCGCGCTGCTGTCGCTCGACGGCACGGCCGGCCTGGCCGGCTGGCAGTGGTTGTTCCTGCTCGAGGGATTGCCCGCGGTCGTTCTCGGGTTCGCGGTCTTACGATTTCTTCCGGAACGGCCAGACGACGCCGGGTGGCTCACGCGCGAAGAGCGAGAAGCGCTTCTCGGCCAACTGGCCGAGGACGCCGCAGCCCGCCCGACCCAAGCTCGCACGACCGCCGCCGCGCTCAAGAGCGGGCGCGTGTGGCTGCTCGCGGTCGTGTACTTCACGATTCCGGTGGCGCTGTACGGAATGGGTTTCTGGCTGCCGCAAATCATCAAGGCGGAGTCGGGAGGCACCGACTTCGAGGTGGGGCTGCTGAGCGCGATCCCGTACGTGCTCGGCGCCGTCGGCATGGTTGTCGCCGCCGGCCATTCGGATCGCACCGGTGAGCGCCGGTGGCACATCGCCCTTGCGGCGGTGGGCGGCGGCGCGGCGTTCGCGTTGAGCGGCGCGTTTCACGGGCTCGCCCCGTCGCTCGGCGCGCTGTCGCTGGCGATGCTCGGGCTCGCCTCGATGTTCGGTCCATTCTGGACTCTCGCGACGTCGCGAATCGGCGGAGTAGGCGCCGCCGCGGGCATCGCGCTCATCAATTCGGTCGGGAACATCGGTGGGTTCGTCGGCCCCTCTCTGATCGGATACATCAGCGACAGAACGCACAGCTTCACGATGGGCCTCGTTTTCATCGGCGCCGTCCTCGCCTGCGGCGGCGTGCTCGCGCTGGCGGTTCGCGACGAAAGGTCCGGCTAAGCCGGACACCACGTACGAAGACGACGTTTGAACGCAGCCGCCTTCGCGCCGGAGGCGCTTCGACGAGCCTCGCCGAAGCTCGGGGAGAACCACGCCGAGCGGAGGCGGGAGCTCGCAGAGCACGCCGAGAAATTCTTGAGCAATTCTTCTCTGCGGCCTCTCCGTTGAACGTGATTGGTTTGTCCACCATCTCTTTTAGATTGGACGCCTGTTACAATCGCGGGATGGCGCCTCGTTCCGGCGAGTACCGCATCCCGGCTGGTGCGGGCATCGGGCATGTTCATCTGAAGGTGGCCGATCTCGATCGCGCGCTCGCGTTCTACCAGGACGTTCTCGGCTTCAATCTCGTTCTGCGCCTGCCCGACAACAGCGCCGCGTTTCTCGCGGCCGGCGACTATCACCATCACATCGCGCTGAACACATGGCTCAGCCGCGGCGGCACGCCGGCGGCTCAGCGGCACACGGGCTTGTACCATCTGGCGGTCCGCTATCCCGATCGCCGCGGCCTTGCAGCGGCTGTCGAACGTCTGCGTGAAGCCGGCGTCCGGCTCCACGGCGTCGCCGATCACGGCGTCAGCGAATCGATCTATCTCGCCGACCCCGACGGAAACGGCGTGGAGCTCACCTGCGATCGCCCATTCGATCAGTGGCCTCGCCGCGCTGACGGTACCCTGAACATCGCGATGGCCGGACCGCTCGATCTGGACGCGCTGCTGCGCGAAGCACGGTCGGACTGATCCTTGCCATTCGCCAGAGCGCGAGAGTCTACGCTCGAGCGCAGCGCCTGCGGCTAACGCGCGTGACAGCCTTGAGCCAGTGAGCGCCGGGGGTGGGGCCCCGGCGCCTTGAAGAAAGCGGGCCCCGCGAGCAGTCAAGATATGAAACTGACGCTCAAGACCTGCGATGTCCGCTCGTGGCGCGCGTCCGATGCCGACGCGCTTGTCACCCACGCGGACAATCGCAAGATCTGGCTGAACTTGCGCGACCGGTTTCCGCACCCGTACACGAAGCGCGACGCCCGTCGGTTCATCCGCCATGTTCACGACGACATTCCCGAAACGGCGTTCGCCATCGCGGTGGATGACGAAGCCGTAGGTGGCATCGGGTTCATGCACCATACCGATGTCGAACGCGTGGCGGCGGAGATCGGGTATTGGCTGGGAGAGCGGTTCTGGGGACGCGGCATCGCGACCGAGGCGCTTGCCGCCATGACGCGCCATGCGATCGAGACACACGAGCTCACGCGGGTGTATGCCGTGCCGTTCGCGTGGAACACCGCGTCGTGTCGCGTGCTCGAAAAGGCGGGCTACGTCCTCGAGGCGCGGCTCCGGCGGAGCGCGATCAAAGACGGCCAGGTCGTCGATCAGCTTCAGTACGCGTTTATCGCTCCGACCTGAGGGCCGGCGTCACGTCGGTCGGTTGGTGCTGCCGCTGACGTGTGGTGTGAGCACGGTGGCGATGAAGCGGTGGATCGGCGTTTCCACACCCACCTCGGCGCCGATGCGCACGACGGCGCCGCTCAACCACGGCAGTTCGAGCGGTTTCCCGCGTTCGAGATCCTCCAGCATCGACGACTTGGCGTTGGGCGGTAACTCCTGCACCA
>QHWL01000243.1:4877-10478 GCA_003222555.1 Acidobacteriota bacterium
ATGCCCTTGGCCCGCGCGACCGCCATCGCTTCCATCGCCGCCGCCTGCAACATCGCGAACAAGTCGGGATCGTCGCGCAGCAGGCCGACCGGCGAGCGGGTGACGGCTGTCAGCCCGCTGAAAGTCGAGAGCCGCACGAACTTCGACCAGATGTCGATCTCGATGTGATCGCTGAGCGTCGCCTGAAATCCCGACAGACGACAGAACTCCAGCAGCCGTTCGAGACGCGGGCCCCGCGTGCCGTCGAGTTCGCCGAACACCAGGTGATCCATGGCCGTGTGACGAATCACGCCGGGCTCGGCGATGACCGCGGCCAGATAGGCCGTGCCGCCCGCGACGTGCGGCCGGCCGACCGCCCGCGTCAGCAGGTCGACGCTGTCGACGCCGTTCTGAAACGGAATCACGACGGTGCCGGGACCGAGGAGTGGCGGAAGCAGTTGCGTGGCGGATTCGTTGTCGTACAGCTTGACGGTGAAGAACACGACGTCCACCGGCCCGATCGCCGTTGGGTCGTCGGTCGCGTTGACGCTCGGCAGATGGAGATTGCCCTTCAGACTCTCGAGATGCAGACCGCGGGTCCGAAGCGCCTTCAGGTGCCGCCCGCGCGCGAGAAAGGCGACGTCGGCACCGGCCGCCGCCAGGCGCCCGCCGAAGTACCCGCCGACGCCGCCGCTTCCGACGATGGCAATGCGCATAAGGACAAAGGCCAGAAAGGCAAGACTACAAAAATGCCAAAATGCAAGAATGCACAAGGCAGAAACGGCAACATGCCCGTCTGCCAGAAACCGCGTGCATTATTGCATTTCTGCATTTTGCATTCACTTTGACCGCAAGGCGCGGATGGCGAGCGGATCGGTCGGTCGTGCACAGTTAGTGGGGTTGCGAGATGATCGCGGAGGCGCGGGAGCCCCACGTCACGAAAGGAAGATCCGATGACTTCAATGGCACAACGTCACTCATCTGGAATGCTCGACGAGTCGACACGCTGGCAGGCGGTTCTCGCGCACGACGGCCGCGCCGATGGCTTGTTCGTGTATGCGGTCCGCTCGACCGGGGTGTACTGCCGTCCGTCGTGTGCGAGCCGGCGACCCCGGCGCGATCGCGTCGCGTTTTTCGCTTCGGCGGCCGCTGCCGAGCGCGGCGGATACAGGGCCTGTCGCCGTTGTCGTCCCAACGAGCTGGCGCCGCCCGACCGGTGGATCGAGAAGATCCGCCGGGCGTGCGTGTACCTCGCGAACGTCGAGGGCCATCCTTCGCTTGCGACGCTGGCGGCGCGGCTGGGCGGCAGCCCGTACCACATGCAGCGCAACTTCAAGCGGATCGTCGGCCTGACGCCCCGCGAGTACGCAGAGGCGTGCCGCCTGCGGAAGGTGAAGCGGCGGCTGAAAGAGGGCGGCGATGTCACGACGGCCGTCATCGACGCAGGGTACGGATCGAGCAGCCGTTTCTACGAACGCGCGGCGCCCAAATTGGGGATGTCGCCATCAACCTATCGAAAAGGAGGAGCGGGCATGAGCATTCGCTACACGATCGTCGATTCGCCGCTGGGACGCCTTCTGGTCGCCGCGACCCCGCGCGGCGTGTGCGCGGTGGCGATGGCGGCGGCGGATGCCGAGTTGGAGCGCGCCTTGGCCAGCGAGTATCCGGCCGCCACGATCGCGACCGACGAAGGCGCGCTCGCAAAGTGGACGACACGAATTCTCGCCCATCTGGCTGGACGGCGGCCCCGGCTCGATCTCCCTCTCGACGTTCAAGCGACGTCGTTTCAATGGCAGGTTTGGAAGGCGCTCGGCGCGATTCCGTACGGCGAAACGCGATCGTACGCCGACGTGGCCAAGGCGATCGGCCGGCCAACGGCGGTCCGCGCCGTGGCGCGCGCGTGCGCGACCAATCCCGTCGCGCTCGTCATCCCGTGTCACCGCGTCGTGCCGACGGGTGACGGCCTGGGCGGCTACCGCTGGGGCGTGGCGCGCAAGAAGAGGCTGCTGTCCTCCGAGGCGCGCGGGCTTCTCACGAAGGCACGAAACCAACACGAAGAAACACGAAGAACTTAGTCAGTGCCACATCGTCCTTGGTCCCTAGTCCTTCGTTCTTGGTCCGTACTTGGTCCTTGGTCGTCCCTGGTCCCTGGCGCTTGGTCTTGCGCAATCATGCGGAGGACCAAAGACCAAGGACGCCAAGGACCACGGACGGACCAAGGCCCAAGGCCCAAGGCCCAAGGACCGTTAGAAACCTCGAACAGTCTACAATGGCGCCCCATGCACACAAGGCGGAGTAATGGCGCGTCATGACCAAATACGGGCGTTCGCCATGGATCGACCGGTTTCCCAAGTCGCGCGCGCCGGCCTACCCGCGTCATCGCGGTCACCTCGACACCGACATCGCGATCGTCGGCGGCGGGCTCACTGGCTGCGCGACGGCGTACGCCTTGGCGGCCGCGGGCATCAAGGCGGTGCTTGTCGAAGGCAATCAAATCGGCCGCGGCAGCACCGGAGCGGCGGCAGGGTGGATCGCCGCCGACCCTGGCGTCAGCTTCAGCGATCTCGAAAAGGCGCTGGGCCTCCGCGCGGCTCGGAGCGCATTCCAGACCTGGCGGCGTTCGGCACTTGATTTTGCCGCGCTACTGCGGCGGCTCAACGTGAGGTGTCATCTCGAACCGCTGGCAACGATCACGGTTGCCGAAACCCCGGAGCAGGCCGCACGGCTGAAACGCGAGCAACAGGCGCGGCGCAACGCCGGCCTCGATGCGCCGTCGGTCGACCCCCGCGCGATCAAAAACGAGACAGGGCTCACGGCGCGCGCCGGCCTGCGCGGCAAGGACAACGCGACCTTGGATCCGGTCCGCGCCTGCGCCGGCCTCGCCGCAGCCGCGGCGTCTCGCGGAGCGCAACTTTTCGAACGATCGCCCGCGAAAAGAATCAGATTCGGAGCCAAAGCCGTCGATGTGACGACCGCCGGCGGCACGATTCGCGCCGATCGGGTCGTCATTGCGACCGGGCAACCGACGCCGCTGTTCAAAGCGCTCGTACGCCACTTCTGGTTTCGGAGCTCGTACCTCGCGCTTACCGAGCCAGTGCCAGCAAAAATCCGCCGACAGCTCGGGACCGGGGCGTCGATTGTGCGGGACTCAGCCGACCCGCCACACGTCGTCGGGTGGGTCGACGACGAGCGGCTGCTCGTGATGGGGGCGGATGGGGAGTCGCCTCCGGATCGTCTGCGCGAGAAGGTCGACGTCCAGCGCACCGGGCAGTTGATGTACGAGCTGTCGACGCTATACCCGGAGATTTCCGGCATCCTTCCGGCATACGGATGGGACGCGCCGTACACCCGGACAGGGGATGGCCTGCCGTACATCGGTTCGCACCGCAACTATCCGAGGCATCTTTTCGCCTTCGGTGATGCAAGCCACAGCATGACGGGTGCGTACCTCGCAAGCCGCATCCTGCTGCGGCACTGCATCGGCGAACGTGATCCGGCCGACGACCTGTTCGGGTTCAGGTGAAAAGGTAACGTTTTTCTTCTAGGTTCCGGCATGTCCGTTGATCTCCTGGTATTCGGGCCACATCCAGACGACATCGAGATTGGTCTTGGCGGCACGGTCGCGCGGCACACCGCGCTCGGGTTCCGCGTCGGCCTGTGCGATCTCACTGCCGGTGAAATGGGCAGCAACGGCACGGTCGACGATCGGCTCGCCGAAGCCGAGTCGGCGCGTCTGGTGCTCGGCGCGGCGTGGCGCGACAACCTTCGCTGGCTCGATCGGCAGATCGGCAAGGATCCGGCGCATCTGAGCCAGGCGGTCGCGTTCATTCGGCGTCACCGGCCGCGCGTTATCGCGGTGCCGTACTGGTCCGATCGTCATCCCGACCACGGCGCCGCCAGTGAAGTCCTCACCGAGGCGACGTTCAACAGCGGCCTGCGACGCTACCAGTCCGACGGAGAGCCGTGGAAGCCCGACTGGCTCTGTTACTACTTCATCAACGATGCCGTATCTCCCTCGTTTGTCATCGATGTGTCCGAGCACTACGAGCGGAAACGTGAGGCGCTAGATTGCCACGTCAGTCAATTCCGGCGGGGCGAACCAGGGGTGGTCGAGACGCGTCTCAATGTTCCGCAGTTCCGACAGCTCATTGAAAGCAGAGACGCGCAGTTCGGGGCGCTCGCCGGCGTCCGGTGGGCGGAGGGGATCGTCGTGCGCGAGCCGGTCGTGCGGCCGAGCCTCATGAAGGGCGCCTGATGAACATCGGGATCGTCTGCTATGCGTCGGTCGGCGGAAGCGGCATCATCGCCACCGAGCTGGGAAAAACGCTCGCCGCGCGCGGCCACCGAATCCATCTCATTAGCAGCGACACGCCCTTTCGGCTCGGTGAATACCAGCCCGGCCTGTCATTTCATCGCGTAGAGACGCCGATGTACCCGCTGTTCCGCGAGCCTCAGTACTTGCTGTCGCTCGCCAACAAGATCGTCCAGGTGTCGCGCGATCAACGCCTCGATATGGTGCACGCGCACTACGCGATTCCTCATGCGACGGCGGCCTACCTCGCCCGCCAGATTCTCGCGAAGCACGGTTCCGGCGTTCCGCGCGTGCTCACGACGCTGCACGGCACCGACATCACTCTTCTCGGCAGCGATCGGTCGTATTCGGAAATCGTGGCATTTTGTATTCAGCAATCCGACGGCGTGTCGGCCGTGTCCGAGAGTCTCAAAGCCGATACGTACCGCGAGCTCGGTATCTCCGCCGACATCCGCGTCATCCCCAACTTCCTCGATTGTTCCGTCCACCTGCGACGCGATGCCACAGCGCTCCGCGCGCGGCTGGCCCCAGAGGGCCAGAAAGTCATCATCCACGTTTCGAACTTCCGTCCCGTGAAGCGGGTGGTCGCGGTCGTGGACGTCTTCGCCCGGATCCGGCGGCAACTGCCGGCGCGGCTGCTCATGGTGGGTGATGGTCCGGATCTCGAGGAGGCGTCACGCCAGGTGCGCGCGTTAGGCCTTGCCGGCGACGTGCAGTTTCTCGGAGAACAGGATCAGGTTTCGCCGCTGCTTTCGGCGTCTGACGTGTTCTTGCTGCCGTCGGCCCAGGAGAGCTTCGGTCTCGCTGCGCTCGAGGCGATGGCGTGCGAGGTTCCGGTCGTGGCGTCGCGCGTAGGCGGGCTGCCGGAAGTCGTCGAGGACGGTGCGGGCGGCTTCCTGCACGCTCCCGACGATCTGGATGGCATGGCTCGATCGGCGCTGCGCCTGCTCACCGACGAGCCGTTGAGGCAGCGCATAGCAGCGGCGGCGCTTCAGACCGCTCGTCAACGATTCTGCGACAGCAGGATTGTGCCGATGTACGAGGCGTACTACGAGGAGATTCTGGCGCGTTAAAGGGGTCGGGAGTCTCCCGACCCCCGAATAAACCCGCGGTGTATACTCCGAAATGGCCCAGGTTGAAGTGCCTGAAAGGAGTCGTCCGACCATGCTCCGCGCTTTTCTCACCGGTTTGCTGAGCCTCGCGCTTACAGGTTCGGCATACGCGCAGTCTCAGGCCACCGATGGTTCGATCGAAGGCACCGTTGTCGACACGTCCGGAGGCGTGCTCCCCGGTGTGACCGTGACGTTGAC
>QHWL01000777.1:0-3519 GCA_003222555.1 Acidobacteriota bacterium
GGACGGAAAACTCATGGGCATCGACGGCGCCGAGCGGGGGCGTTGGGACAGGACGCTCACGAAGCGTACGATGTCGGGTCGCATGGGCTGGTCCGCGAAATGATTGTGAGACATTAGCCTGACAATCTCGCGACCCTGGCAGATCATGATTTCCGCATTAAAGGGAAGCCTGGATGCCAATTCGGCGCGGAGTTGCGCCCGGGTGACCGGTTGTCGGATCACGAAGGTGCCCGCCGCGCCGATGTTGACCGCACCGAGGTGCTTCAGTTGTTTGGTGAGCGCGGTAGGTCGGAAGGTCCTGTGACCACCCACGTTGACCCCTCTCAGAAGAACCACGAGTGCCACGAGTTCCCTCCTGCTGCTGGGGCCGCGCGATCCTGATCCCCTCTCGGCCGGCCTCTTGTCTGCCCAACGGCAGGTTTCAGGCGCGGCGGCTCATTGTCGCGCCAGCCGCTGTCGGGTGCAAACCGTGTGACGGTGACACTGAGCGGACGTGGCTCACGCTCGCTGAAACACGCACCAGTGACCCTCGCCTGCCCGGCTCGACGTTCCCGTCCACTCGCCCGGCAATCCCGCGACAAGATCATCGACCGAGAGATAGATGGGCGTGTGCTCACTGCTGCTGTTGACCCACACCAAAACGCCTTCTGGTGACAGAACGCGTTCGACTTCGGCGGGAAACAGGAAGGCGTTGATCAGCACGATTGCCGCCGCCGATGAATCGCCTACCGGTAGTCTGGCACCGTCGGCTTGTACCCGATGGGCGGGTCCGGTCGGCGCTAATTTCAACATGGCCAGTGAGAGGTCGATGGCCACAACCGTCGCAAAGAGGTCCGCGAGCAGATTCGAATACGTGCTTGGCCTTGCGCAGGGCATCCATCGTTTCGTCGACAGTCAGCAAGACCGTCGTTTCTAACGGGCGAAGCGCCCCACCGCCAGCAATCGCCAGCGCAACCGCGGCCATGGACACGTTGTCCGGGGCCTCCCATAGGGTGTAGCCGTCGTGTGTACCGAAGGCATACCAGAACCCATGGAGCTTCCCACCCACCGACTCGATGTACGACTGAGCGGCCTTTCGCCGGTCTTCTGGGTTGGCGATCAGCCTAGCCCACGTCTCCGGCGTGTAGCTGAACCTCGATAGATAGAGCGGCATCGTCCCTCCCTTTCGTTCGCCACCCGCACGAGTCAGTCATTCATATTCGTGCCTCTCTAAATCGAATTCAATCTTCCATATCCGGCTAACGCGCGGTTTGAGCCGCGCGCCACGGCGACATCATCGCACAGGTGCACGGGCGCCGGCTCCAAACTGATGTTGGACGACCCTCGACCTGAGCCCACGCCAGACGAAACGCCCCGAGTGCACCCTGTGTCGAACAACCCCGCAAGAACGGCGTGGCGTGACGGAACCGCGTGACCTATCGTTTCTTCCCGACTGACACGCGGGCACATATAATGCGGACCATGATGATGACTCGTCGAGATGCCGTTGCCTCGTTCGCGCTGTTCGCCGAACTGCTCGCGTCCGGCCGTCACGCTGACGCGCAGACGCAGACCGGGCTCGCTACACCGCCGGGGCCCCCGCGCCCGCCGGTGTTCAAGCACGACCTGCCGAATGTGACGATGGATGACTGGGAAGTGACGGTCAGCTACGTCGACTACGCGCCGGGACGCGTCGGCGCGGCGCATCGCCATCCCGGATTCGTCCTGGCCTACGTCCTGGAAGGCGCGGTCGTCGCGAAGATCTCGGGGCAGGGCGAGGAAAAAACGTACACCGCCGGACAGATGTTTTACGAACAGCCCGGCGCGACGCATGAGGTCTCGAAAAACGCGAGTCCGACGCAGCCCGCGCGGCTGCTGGCGATGATCTTCGCCAAGAAGGGCTCGACGCTGACGACACCCGTTCAGGGGCGCGGCGTGTAGCCCCTACAGCACGATTACCGCCTTCGTGTCGCGGCAAAGCCCGAACCAGGTGAACCAGCATTCCGGTTAGAGAATGATCGGCTCGAGCGCCGATCGGTCAACCGACCGGAGACGCACTCGGTTAGGCAGACCGTGGTGGCAGTTGACGGAGAGACCGGGGAGACGAGCGGTGCCACAAATTCGGACTGACCCTCAGCTTCCAGTCAGATTCATACGAGTCAGAGTGATGTTCGACACGATGGCTACGTCTAGCGCGGCGGGGCGGCCTGCTCGGGCGAGCGCATGAAGAGTGACGGGTTCTTCAAGTATTCCTGATAGCGTCCCGGGTCCAGATTGTTTTCCGCGCAGACGTACTCGCGGACGCGCACACCCTCACGCAGCATGAACGTGCGACGAATGGTCCACGGCCTCGCGAGGAGGATGGGATCTTCAATCACTGCCTCGTAATTGATCTGATCCTTGTCCACGCGCGTGTAGCGTTCAGTGATGTGCAGCTTGTCGCTGTTCACAATCCCCGCCGCGAGCCAGTTGCCCTCCTTGAAGTTGTTGACGTCCACCACGAGCGTGTCGCCCTCCCACCGGCCGACGGAGTCTCCCTGGTACGTCGGTTCGGCATCAGCGGGGTGCGGGCTGCCGTCGGTGGGGATGATGCGCACGGCGTTCATGTACTCGTAGATGATGACGACCTGCCCGGGCGTCTGGACAAACTGAATCGGGAAGAGGATGACGCCGCCGATCCGGGGGCCGGCGGACGGCAGACAGATGGCGGCCGGGTCGTCAATCGAACGCCGGTTCAGCAGTTCCTGGGCACGCTCCCTGGCCGCGGGAGTGAGCGAGGGCTGCTCACTGAGGGGAGGGCCGGGCTGAGATGGGTCCCACGCACCGCGCAGCGGGCTGGCCTGGTAGACACCGTTCAGGTCGACCTTGCCGTCGGCGGTTCGCGGAGCGGGAACAATAGGGCCTTGGGCAGAAGCCGATGCCACCAACATCCATGAGCCCATGATGACCGCAACAAAACCGGCCAGGCGGGCTGCGCAGCTACTCATGTTGACTCTCCCTGCATGCCGGGCGACCGCTAGTTGCCGGGCGCCACGGGAGGACCTTCACCGGTACCGGCAGGTGGTCCAAAGTACAGAGCCTTGCCGCCGGGCAGCGTGACCTCCGGGCGCGCCAGCCGAACACGGTCAGAGTATCGCCGATCTTCATCGTCTCATCGCGCGTCCAGCCGGTGCGGGCGAGGACGACTGACGGGTAGCCCTCGAACGTCCACGCCACAACGCCGCCGTCCTTGTCCTTGACGTCCAGATAAATGTGGCTGTGAGGGTTTGTCCACTGCACCTTGGTGAGAACGCCAGTGATCGTGACCGGTTTGCTGGCGTCGAACGTCGCACCAAAGGAGTGATGCGCCCAGGCAGGAATCGCACCGACGAGGACGGCCAAGAGGACCAGGCTCAAACGCATATGGGCTCCCTTGCGAGCGTCAGTCTTGCGAGACTCACGCCGTCGCGTGACCCGAAGACGCGCCGCCTCCGGCGCGTCGAGATTGCCGACCAGATCGCAACCGATCGCGTGATCAACGGGCTGATGGGTAAGGACGCC
>QHWL01000777.1:3581-4555 GCA_003222555.1 Acidobacteriota bacterium
AGCCACGACGGCACATGATCCCAGAGAGGCACGTGCTCGTACGTTGCTCTGGTGAAAGGGGGATGGGCCGACGCGGGGCTGAGAACGAGCGTTACGCCAACCACGAGACGGCCCTAATGTTTCCTAACGTCCCGCGGATCGCACCGCGGAATTCCTGCGCAAGCGGGGCGCGAACTAGCCGCGCACGGTTCCCATCCGACTACTTCCGCCACATGTGGACGAGGTCTTTCTCGTTCTCGCATAGGTGCTCCATCAGTTCGGTGTCCGGCATCAGATCGAAGTTTATGGTCGCGCTCCAGGGCCGCTCGTAGTTCTTGGGGTCGTTAAACGTGAATTCGATGATCAGGTGGCCGAAATCGGGCCGGCGGTAGCGTTCTGTGATGCGCAGATCTTCGGAGTGCGGCAACCCTTCTCCATCCAGATAGGTCTGGTCGTTGAAGCCCGCGCTTTCCACCACGAGAGCGTCCTTGTCCCAATGCGCCACGGAGTATCCGAACCAGGATGGTTGCGGGTCGACGGGAAGTTTCCGGCCGTCGGTGAAGATTTGGCGGAACACCGTGAATTCTTCAAACAGGGTCAGAATGACGGAGGGCGTCTGGACGATCTTGATGGGGAGCGGAATCATGTGGTTCGGAACGCCATCGGGCAGGCATCGCTCGGAGGGATCGGGCGCATCCCCGTGCGCGGTGATCTCAGCGTAGAACTTTTGAGCCCCGGGCAGCATCGGGACCTTCGATCCTGGCGGCATGTAGCGGGCCAGGCCCTGCCCTGACGGATTCGTGTATGTGCGGCTTGAGATCCAGATTCCGCTGAGATCGGGATGGCCGTCCTGCGCGGGCGGCGCTGGGGCCGCGAGATTGGGCTTGCCGTCTTTGGTGCGCGGGGTGCCCGGCAGGGGGAGCTTGATCCACTGGGCCTCGGCGGTGAGCGCCAGGCAGAGCAAGAGGAGAAGGTTCGCGATGGCGTGTTTCATA
>QHWL01000222.1 GCA_003222555.1 Acidobacteriota bacterium
GCCAGAGGACTCTGAAGATTCAGACGTGAAGAGTCAGAACGACTGACGCTGATATCCTTCTGGCTTACCTTTTGCCTTTTACCTTCTGACTTCTGACTTCTGACTTCTGACTTCTAATTTCTGACTTCCAACTTCCAACTTCCAACTTCCACATGCCCAACACACTGACGATCGTCGACAACCGCACCGGGACGAAATACGAGCTTCCGATCCAGGACAACGCCATCCGCGCCATGGATCTGCGGCAGATCAAAACCGCGCCCGACGATTTCGGTTTGATGACTTACGATCCGGCGTTCATGAACACCGCGAACTGCCGGAGCACCATTACGTTCATCGACGGCGACAAGGGAATCCTGCTGTACCGCGGGTATCCCATCGAGCAGCTGGCCGAGGAGAGTGATTTTCTCGAGACGGCGTACCTGATCCTCTTTGGTGAGCTGCCGACGGCGGCACAGCAGCTCGCGTGGATTCACGAGATCACCCACCACACGATGCTTCACGAGAACATCAAGAAGTTCATGGAGGGTTTCCAGTACGACGCGCACCCGATGGGCATCTTCCTCAGCACGGTCGGCGCGCTCTCGACGTTCTACCCCGATGCCAAGCAAATCTTCGACAAACACTCGCGGCTGCGTCAGACGCACCGGCTCATCGCCAAAGTGCCGAGCATCGCCGCCTACGCGTTCCGCCACAGCATCGGCCGTCCCTACATTTATCCGGACAACGACTTGAGCTTCACCGGAAATTTCCTGAACATGCTGTTCAAGATGACGGAGCTCAAGTATCAGCCCAATCCCGTGCTCGTCAAGGCGCTCGATGTGCTGTTCATCCTGCACGCGGACCACGAGCAGAACTGCAGCACGACCGCGATGCGCAACATCGGCAGCTCGCATGTCGATCCGTACTCCGCACTGGCGGGCGCGGCGGCGGCGCTCTACGGACCGCTCCACGGCGGCGCCAACGAAGCGGTGCTGCGCATGCTGGGCGAGATCGGCTCGGTCGGCCGCGTGCCGGAATTCATCAAGAAAGTGAAGGCAGGCGGCGACGGCAGCACCCGGCTCATGGGCTTCGGACACCGCGTCTACAAATCGTACGATCCACGCGCGAAAGTGATCAAGAAGATCGCGGACCTCGTGTTCGCGGTCACCGGCAAGAACCCGCTGCTCGAGATCGCGCTGGAGCTCGAACGCATTGCGCTGCAGGATGAGTACTTCGTGAGCCGGAAGCTCTACCCGAACGTCGACTTCTACTCGGGCCTCATCTATCAGGCGATGGGGTTTCCGATGGAGATGTTTCCCGTCCTCTTTGCCATCCCGCGCGTCGCCGGGTGGATGGCGCAGTGGGAAGAACTGCTGCTCGATCCCGAACAGAAGATCGCGCGGCCGCGCCAGATCTATCTCGGCGCGAAACAGCGCAGCTACGTGCCGCGCGAGAAACGCGCATGAAACTCCTCCTCACGTTGGCGCTCTTGCTGCAAGCGCCCCAGGCGGCGCATTTCGATTCCAACCGCGCATGGGAGCATCTGCGGCAGCTCGTGACGATCGGGCCGCGGCCCTCCGGGTCGCCGGCCATCGAGCAGGCCCGCAAGTACATCAAAGATCAGCTGGCTGCCGCCGGCGTGTCCTTCGTCGAGCAGGTGTGGGACGAGCAGACGCCGATTGACAAGGTCCGAATGGTCAACCTCATTGCCACCATTCCCGGCGCCCGCAGGGATCGCATCGCCATCACCGGCCACTACGATACCAAGCTGTTTCGCGAGTTCCGGTTTGTCGGCGCCAGCGACGGCGGGTCGAGCGCTGCGTTCCTCATCGAGCTCGCGCGCGTCCTCAAGGCACGGAGGAACGCGGCGACCTTCGAGTTAATCTTCCTCGATGGCGAAGAAGCCCGGCTGACGAATTGGAGCGGGTCCGACAATACATACGGCAGCCGCCATTACGTCGAGGTGGCCAAGCGCGATGGATCGATCGCGAGCTTGAGGGCCAACGTGCTCGTCGACATGATTGGCGACCGCGATCTCCGCCTCAAACGCGACACCAATTCGACCCGCTGGCTGACTGACATCGTGTGGGACACAGCGCGGCGTCAAAAGCTCGATGCCTATTTCGTGCCCGACGCGACGCAGATCGAGGACGACCACCTGCCGTTTCTTGCCGCCGGCGTGCCGTCGGTCGACATCATCGATCTCGAGTACGATCCGTGGCATACAGCCAACGACACGCTCGACGCCGTCAGCGCCCGCAGCCTCCAAATCGTCGGCGACGTCGTCCTCGCCGCTTTGCCGCAAATCGAGGCTCGTGTGGCCAGACCTTCTCGCTGAACAAATGCCGCGCATCCGAACGCCAGAGGCCTGACATCTGTGATCCGAAAGCTCAAATCGGGCGTACCGCTTGTATTCACGGAAACCAGATCCGAAGACTGGCAGGCGGCGGAATCTTGGAACCTTCAAGACGCGGACGGCGGCAGAAAAGCACGAACGGCAATTCAGTTCTTCAAACATCGCGGATGGCTCGCAAAGTCTGCATCCCCTTCCCCAGCCCCCGCGCACTGCTGAACCAACCTCACGGAAGGTCCGGCTACAGCCGGACACTAGGTGGCCGGCGTTTACGCCGCCATGCGCCACTCACGATGCCGTCGTCGGTTCTTGCCTTGGTGCGCCGATGATCAGTGTGCAGAAACCGCGTACTTCAAACGCCACCGCCCGCTCCGTCGGTCTTGCCTGAACGGGCACGCCTCTGGCATGAGAAAAGGACGATGGTAAGATGACGCCTGTGAGAGTGGTGAGGCCACGGGTGAGTTACGCCGATCTTCAGCAGGCGCCAGAGGACGGGCGACGCTACGAGCTGTACGACGGTGAGGTATTCGTGGTCCCCGCCCCGATTCCGCGGCATCAGCGTGTGGTCCAGAATTTGGAACTGCGGCTCCTCTCGTACGTGCAGTCGCGCGGAGGGCTGGTTCTGACGTCGCCCATCGATATCGTGTTTTCCGAGTTCGATGTCGTACAACCGGATATCGTGTTTTTCAGCCGCGACCGCGCCCAGCTCGTTGATCCAGACCGGGCTATCCGCGACGCACCCGGTCTGGCGGTCGAGGTACTATCGCCCAGCACCGCCGCCACCGACCGCGGGAAGAAAATGCAGATGCTGGCCCGTTATGGAGTCCCCGAGTATTGGCTCGTGGATCCGCTCGCCCGAACGTTGGAAATCTACAGATTGTCCGCCGACGCCTACGCGCTCGAACAGATTGCCTCAGAGGACGACATCGCGCGGTCCCGGATCCTCTTCGAGCTATCTTTCCCTGCCTGCGAGATTTTCGGCGACTGGTGAACAGTGGCGGGTTGACTTCTGCCTTTTGCCTTTTGCCTTTTGCCTTCTAACTTTTGACTTCTAACCTCCTGACATCATCCACAATCTTCTGCACCTGCTCAGGCGTGAGGATGCGGTTCGACGCTTTCGCCGCGGCGAAGACGCGATCGACGATCTCGTCGGTGCCCGGCAAGCCGCGGCTCTCCAGCCAGAACACCACGTTCGAGCGTCCTGACATCGGGCCGACCTCGATTTCCTGCTGGCGCCCCACGAGGCTCGCCGGCACCGCCGCGTAGACCGCGTCCATCAGCGCGCGATCGCCCTTCCTGAAGGCCTTCACGACAGCGGCCGCGTGCACGCCGGTCGCCGTCCGAAACGCGTCTGCGCCAATCACCGGATAGTTCGCGGGAATCGGCACGTCGCAAGCACGCGCCACCGCCTTGCAGTACGCGGGCAGGCTCGTGAGATCGCGCTCGATGTAGCCCATCATCGCGAGATTGACGAGCAGCAGATCGATCGGGGTGTTGCCGCAGCGCTCACCGATGCCGAGGGCCGCGCCGTGCAGCCTCGTCGCCCCCGCCTCGAGCGCCGCGATGGCACACGAGACGCCGAAGCCGCGGTCGCGGTGGCCGTGCCAGTCGATGCCGGCGTCGACATCGAGCTCCTTGATGATCGACTTCACGTAGGTGACGATCGCTCGGGCGCCGTTGGGCGTCGAGTGCCCGACCGTGTCGGCGATGCACAGGCGCGACGCGCCCGCGCGAATGGCCGTCGTCAGCAGACGGCGCAACGACTCGGGGTCGGCCCGCGTCGTGTCCTCGGTGACGTACGTCGCCGTGAGGCCTTCCTTCACGGCAAACGTCAACGCGTCTTCGGTGCATTTCAGCAGATAGTCGAGGGTCCAGCCCTCTGCGTACTGGCGGATAGGACTCGACCCGATGAACGTGCAGCACTCGATCGGCACGCCCGTGCGCGCCGCGATTTCCGCGATCGGCTGGATGTCGGCGACGACGGTCCGCGCCGCGCAGTTGGCGCGGATCTTCAACCGCCCGTCGCCGATTGCGCGCGCCAGGCGCTCGACGTCTCCGGCCACTTTGGGCCCACCGCCCGGCAAGCCGATGTCGGCGGTGTCGATGCCTAGCGCATTCATCCGGTGGAGGATGTCGATCTTCTCCTCGATGGTCGGCGTACGGACCGACGGTGACTGCAACCCGTCTCGCAACGTCTCATCGTCGAGCATCGCGACCGGACGGGGCCCGGCGGCGTCGTGGTTCCAGTCGTAGATCAGAGGATGGGGGCCAATGCTCACGGAGTTACCTATGGGTGAGAGCTCTGGCGCGCCGCGAGGCGCACCGACACCAGGCCGATGACGAGGATGGCGGCACCGGCGGCGGTCGCGGTCCAAAGCGCGCGAGTGACGGCCGGCCGCATCCAATCGTCGATCCGCGCGTACGCACCGGAACCGCCGGCCGCGATTCCCGCCGCGTTCAGATAGCGGCGACCGGCGACGACAATGACGTGGTCGAACACCACGTTCCACACGACGACCGCCCACGCGACCCAGAGCGCCGTCGCCAGGCGTGCCGCGCGCGAGGGGCTCAGCGCGGCAAAGCGCTGCCGCGCGATCGCGGTCACCATACTCGTCAATTATCGCACGCGTGTGAACTTCCTGGATGCAACCACGAAAGCACGAAGACACGAAAAAGAAAATAGACTTCTTCGTGTTTTCGCGTCTTCGTGGTTGCATTGCCTCGGGCGGTCGACGTCGGTCAACGGCGGCGGGCGTAGGCACGAAGCACGACCATCACGAGGGCGATTCCTGCGGCCGTCCAAGCGAGAAGCGGCGGCGTACCGCCCGTTGCGACACGTCCCA
>QHWL01000223.1:0-3547 GCA_003222555.1 Acidobacteriota bacterium
GACTTCGCCGCCGATGCCGATCGCAGGGATCACGCTGGCGTCAACAAAGATCACGGAGGCGACGCTCGTGCCACCGAGGCCCGGTCCTAGATAGGGTCGATCGCTGTCGCCGGCGGCTTGGGATGAACCTCCGAGTGCTGCTCCCACGGTTATCTCGGGTTCAGCGGCTCGGAGAACGGCGACAGACGATCCGCAGAGCAACAGCGCGGCAAGAGCCCGAAGAGATTTCAAATGGCGGTTCCGTCCTGAAAGATTCTACCCCGCCAGCTCGTCGACCTCTCGATTGCGAATGCCCTCAGGCTCCTGCGGGCGGCCTAAAAGCTCTAGCACGGTGGTCACGGGGAAAAACGGAGGTCACCGGTAGAGATTTTGTGGTTCACCTTTGTCGCGGCGGCCGGCGGGGGTCGCGATCGGATCCGTCACGATCGAATTGTTCCGTCGTAGAATGCCCCGGTGCCAAACTGGCCCGAGCCGCTCGCGCGCGCGTACGGCGCGTGCGAGGCGCTGGCGCGGTCGCATTACGAGAATTTTCCGGTGGCGTCGCGCCTGCTGCCGGTGGCCATGCGGCCGCATGTTGCGGCGGTCTACGCGTTCGCACGCGTAGCGGATGATATCGCCGATGAGGGCGCGGCGCCGCCCGCCGATCGCCGGGCGAGGCTGAAGGCATGGCAAAACCGTCTCCACCGCGCGGTCGCCGAACAGGTCGAGCGGCCGCCGGCGCATCGCGACGAGCTGATTGCCGCCGCGCTCGGCCACTCGATTCGATCGTTCGGTCTTCCGCTCTCGCTCTTTGACGATCTACTGAGCGCGTTCGATCAGGACACCATGACGACTCGATATGCTTCATGGCCCGACGTGCTCGATTACTGCCGCCGCTCGGCGAATCCCGTGGGGCGTCTGGTGCTGCGCATCGCCGGGTATCGCGACGAAGCGCTCGATCGATCGTCGGATGCGCTCTGTACCGCTCTGCAATTGACGAACTTCTGGCAGGACTTTGGACGCGACTGGCGCGCGGGGCGGTTGTATGTGCCGCGCGAGGTGCAGGACGCCTGCGGCGCCGACGAATCGCTGCTTGCGGCGGGCCGTATCACCGACCCTTGGGCCCGAGCGCTCGAGTGTTCCGCGGCCTTTACTCGCGAGCGCTTCGCCGCAGGTCGCGCCGTGTGCGACGGCGTTCGCGGCCGTCTTCGGGCCGAGCTGCGCTTCACCTGGCTGGGCGGCATGCGGATTCTCGAGCGCGTGGAGCAGGACCGATTCATCGCGCTCGAGCGGCGCCCGACGCTCGGCTTTGCCGATGCGCCGCTGCTGGTCTGGCGCGCGGCGCGGTGGAGAGGCGCGCGATCGTAATGGCCAGAAAGACCAGCTTCTACTATTCGTTTCTGGTCCTGCCGGCCGAACAGCGCCGCGCGATCGTCGCGGTCTGGGATTTTTGTCGCGCGGTTGACGATGCGATAGACGAGACAGCGCCGGCCGCCCCTGCCCCGTGTAAGTTCGAAGGGCTTGCCCCGAGCAAGGTTGACGGGCGCGCGGCCGTCCAGTTCTGGCGCGCCGAGCTTGCGCGTTGCTTCGCCGGCACGGAGCCGGAAACCTCGCAGGGACAGCGTCTTCAGCCGTTCGTCAGACGACTGGACCTGCCGCGGCCGGCCTTCGAGGATATCATCGACGGGGTCGCGATGGACCTCGATACGACTCGATATCAGACGTTTGCGGAGCTGTTCGAGTATTGTCGGCGCGTCGCCTCGGCGGTGGGGTTGATCTGCATCAAGGTCTTCGGCTGCCGAAGCGATCGCTCGCGCGATTACGCGCTCAATCTGGGTGTCGCTCTTCAGCTCACGAATATCCTTCGCGACGTCAAAGCCGACCTCGCGCGCGGGCGTGTCTATCTGCCTCTCGACGACCTGGCGACCTACGAGTGCACGGTAGACGATCTCGCAGCCGGCATTATGATCGAACCGATCCGTCGCGTCGTGGCGTTCGAGTGCCGCCGTGCCCGCGAGTTCTATCGCCGCGCCGCCGACATTCTGCCCCCGGAAGACCGCAAGCATCTGATGGCTGCCGAGATCATGCGTGCGGTCTACTTCGAGACTCTCGAGCGCATCGAGCGAAGCGGGTACGACGTGTTCACGGCGCGCGCGCGCGTACCCCGCCCCAAGCAGGCGCTGATTGCGGTGAAACAATGGCTATGGCCGTAAGCCGATACGATGTCGTCGTCGTCGGCGCGGGATTCGCCGGATTGAGTGCGGCCGTCCGGCTGACTCGGCACGGTGCGCGCGTCCTGGTCGTGGAAGCGCGTGGTCGGCTTGGCGGCCGCGCCACGGCTTTTCCCGATCGAGAAACCGGCGAGCTGGTCGACAACGGCCAGCATGTGCTGCTCGGCTGCTACACGGACACGTTCGAGTTTCTGGAGGCCATCGGCGCCGCCGCCAATGTGCGCGTCCAGCCGCAGCTCAGCGTCACGATGATCGATCGAGCCGGACGACCGTCGCGTCTCGTTTGTCCGGGACTGCCGCCGCCATGGCATCTGCTGGCCGGCGTGCTCGAATGGGACGCGCTCGGCTGGAACGATCGCCTCTCCGTACTGCGGATGGCCACGCCGTTTCGCCTTGCCCTTCGACAAGCGCAGGACGAAGATCAGCCTCGTTCTGGCTTCGCGCGGCGCGCGCGCGAGTCCGGCGCGCGACCAATTGCGGCGTCGCCGGGGGAGACGGTCGAGGGTTGGCTGATCCGCAACGGACAGACCGCTCGGATTCGCGAGATGTTGTGGAATCCGCTGGCACTTGCCGCGCTCAATCAGCCAGCGGCGCACGCGGCGGCGCCAGTGTTCGCGCGCGTGCTGGCGGAGATGTTTGGGGCCGATCCGAGAGCCGCCGCGATTGGGCTCCCGATCAAGCCGTTGCACATGATGTACGCGGAGCCCGCGCGCGAGTATATCGAGCGGGGCGGCGGCATGGTCCGGACCGCGAAGGTGCGCATCAATGGGGGCAAAGTGGCGGCGGTCGAGGCTCCGGGCGAACGCTGGACAGCCGGCGCGGTTGTGTCGGCCGTGCCGTGGTTCTCTGCTCCGGAGCTCTTCGACGGAGACCTCGCCCCGCTGGGCGAGACGCTGACCCGGGCGAGCCGGATGATTTCGTCCCCGATCGTCACCGTCAACCTTTGGTTCGATCGTCAGGTGATGGACGAACCGTTCGTGGGACTGCCCGGCCGGACGATGCAATGGCTCTTCGACAGCGCCCGCGGCCCGCGCGAGGAACCGGGGCCCCCAATGCGGCAGCCGCGTTGGGGTGGCGATAGCGAGTCTTCGAGCGCCGCAGCGCGAGCGAGCGGGGGTGGGGCCCCGCGAGCAGTAAAAAAGGTTGGCGGAGATGACGCTTCTCATTTATCCCTCGTGTCGAGTGGAGCGGCGCCGATTGTGCACATGCTGAACCACGAGCTGATCGCGGCGGCACACGAAGAACTCCTCGAGGCGTTGCCGGCGGTCCGCGCCGCACGGATCGTTCGCGCGACAGTTGTACGAGAGCCGCGCGCCACGTTCTCGCTCGCGCCGGGC
>QHWL01000223.1:3609-9161 GCA_003222555.1 Acidobacteriota bacterium
CGGCAGACAAAATTTGGGGTCGTCACGGGTGAATCTCATCACGAAGTCACCAATGAACTCCGTAGTCGTTCATTACAAGGAACTGGCGCTGAAGGGAGGAAATCGCCCGTGGTTTGTCCGCGTGCTGGCCCACAACCTTCGGGTTGCGCTGGCCGGACTCGATGTGCTCGCGGTTCGGTCGGTGATGGGGCGCATCGAAGTCGACCTCGGGTCCGATCTGTTTGGCGCCGACTCCCGGGCCGCGAGTCCCGTGTGGGACGAGGTCCGCGACCGCCTGAGACGGATCTTCGGCATCGCGAACTTTTCGTACGCGGGCCGGGCGCCGCTCGACCTGAAGGCGCTCGCGGCGACGATCCTTGCCGACCTCGACGATCGACGCCCCGAATCGTTTCGCGTCTCCGCGCGGCGGGCCGACAAACGCTTTCCGTTCACGTCGCCGCAGATCGAACGCGAGGTCGGTGGACTCATCCAGGAAGCGAAGGGCTGGCGCGTCGATCTGGGCCACCCGGCGTTCACGATTCACATCGAGATGTTGTCCGACGGCGCGTTCTACTTCTTCGGCAAGGAACCGGGCGCCGGCGGGTTGCCGACCGGCACGGGTGGACGCGTGGCGTGCTTGCTGTCGGGGGGCATCGATTCGCCCGTAGCCGCCTACCGGATGATGCGTCGCGGCTGTGCAGTGCTGCTAATCCACTTTCACAGCTATCCGATCCTCTCGCGTGCCTCGCAGGAAAAAGTGCGTGAGATCGCCGCGCTACTTACCACGCATCAGCTCCGATCGCGTCTCGTGTTGGTCCCTTTCGGCGAGCTGCAACAGAAAGTGCTGCTCGCGGTAGCCCCTCCATTGCGCGTTGTGATCTACCGGCGGCTGATGGTGCGGATTGCGGAGAAGCTGGCACGCGGCTGGCGCGCGCACGCTCTCGTGACGGGCGAAGTGATCGGCCAGGTCGCGTCCCAAACGCTCGAGAACATGACCAACATCGCCGAGGCGACGACGATGGAAGTGCTGCGACCGCTGGTGGGAATGGACAAAGACGAAATCACGGCCGAAGCCCGCCGGATCGGCACATTCCCGATCTCGATCATTCCCGACCAGGATTGTTGCCAGCTCTTCACCCCGCGTCATCCCGCGACGCGCGCCCGGCGCGACGAGGTCGAACGGGCAGAGCGGGCGCTCCCCCTCGCGGACATGGTCGACGAGGCCGCGGCCGCCGCCGCGGCGGAGGACTTCAGGTACCCGGCGGTGTTAAAATACTCGGTTGCCCAACGAGCGAGCGCCGACCGTCACGTGTAGCGCGGGTCTCGTCAGGCCGCCCTGCGCCAGGGGTTTTTGAAACGCACTTTGGGTTAGACCGTTATGCGGCGCTTTACGAGAATTCTGTTCTCGTTGCCGCATAACGGCGGCGCGCACAGCGCGCCCGCGAGGCAAGCGGCGCGGGGCGAAGGGCCCCCGCGAGCGACCGAGCCGGGGTGTGGGGCGGAGCCCCACGTGAGTAAGAATGCGAGCTTGGGGTGAGCCCACGAGGTGTTGAACATGACTTTTCACTCCGCTAAGGAGATGACAGACGCCGTCAACCCCGCGGCGACGGTGTTGACCGATCGCGTCAGCGTCACTGACGCGGGCGCGATCACGGGCGAGCTCGTGGACCGTCTCGCGTGGACGGCAGTTTTTGGAGGCGACGCTGAGCTTCGCGGAACGGCGCGGTGGATCATCCGGAATCTGGCGGCATCCCGCGGGATCCGGCCCTCGTCGATTCACGAGCTGTATCTGGCGATGGGCCGAGGCGAGGCGGGCGGCTTCACCGTTCCGGCGATCAACGTGCGCGCCATGGCGTACGACACGGCGCGGGCCGTCGTCCGATCGGCGAAGAAGCTGGGCGCCGGGGCGTTCATTCTGGAAATCGCGCGATCCGAGATCGGCTACACGGAGCAGCGCCCGCACGAATACGTGGCGGTGGTCCTCGCGGCCGCGCTGCGTGAAGGTTTCAGCGGGCCGTTGTTCATTCAGGGCGATCACGTTCAGACGAACGCCAAGAAATACAACAGCGCCGATCGAGACAAAGAGCTCGACGCGCTGCGCGCGTTGATCAAAGAAGAAGTTGCCGCCGGCTTCTACAACATCGACATCGATACGTCGACGCTCGTCGATTTGACCAAGCCGACGCTGCCCGAGCAGCAGGAAGTCAACGTCAACCTGGCGGCGGATTTCACCGCATTCATCCGCCAGAACGAGCCGCAGGGCGTGACCGTCTCGGTCGGGGGAGAGATCGGGGAAGTCGGTGGCAAGAACTCCGACGTCCACGAACTGCGCGCCTACATGGACGGCTACAACATCGCGCTCAAGAAACGCGGGCCGGGGCTCGTGGGCCTCAGCAAGATCAGCGTGCAGACCGGTACGGCGCACGGCGGGTTCGTCAACGCCGACGGCACTGTGCGGACCGACGTGAAGATCGATCTGAAGACGCTCGAGCAGTTGTCGAAGATCGCCAAGAGCGAATATGGCCTGGCCGGCGCCGTGCAGCACGGCGCGTCGACGTTGCCGCCAGACGCGTTCGACGCGTTTCCGCGCGTCGGCGCCTGCGAGATCCATCTCGCGACCGACTTCCAGAACATGGTGTACGAGCACCCGCAGTTCCCCAGCGACCTCAAGGCGGAGATGTATGCGTGGGTGCGCGAGAACGCGGTCGAGGAGCGGAAGCCAAAGGACACCGAGGAGCAGTTCATCTATAAAGCGCGCAAGAAGGCGATTGGCCCGTTCAAGAAGCGGATGTGGAGCATCAGCGAGCAAGGACGGCGCGCGATCGGCCAGTCGCTCGAAGAGCGGTTTACCTTCCTGATGCAGCAGCTGAAGATTAACGGCACCGCGGACGTGGCGTCACGGTTCGTCCCGGCGCCGCAGATGGCGATCGATCGTGACGGGGAAATCGTTGCTGCCGGCGGGAAGATCACGGCCGCGGAAAAGAAAGCCGAAGGGTTGGCTGATTAGTGTCGAGAGCGTGGCATCGTCCTTTGGCCTTGGTCCTTCGTCCTGGGTCCGTTCTTTGTCCTTGGCGCCTGGTCCTCACGCGATCACCTTCATCACGAGACACGAAGCGACACGAAGAACACGAAGCGCTCTTGTACAAACTTCGTGTCTTCGTGATAAGCCAGACTAGTGACCAAGGACCGTTAGAACCCGAACGTGCCGCCGCCGGCTCCCGGGAACGGCACGACGACGACGTTCGACCGCTCGTGCACGGTCGAGATGCCGTTGTTGCGCGCGTCACCAGCCGTGACGAAGAAGCCGACCTGTTCGCCCGGCGCGGGCTGATGGCCCGACATCGGGGCCCAGCGGCTCGGGTCGTAGTACCAATTCTGCGCGTATTGCGACGGCGGACCCCCACTCCGATCGAGGCCCCGCCAGAACTGGATGCACCCGGACGCGTACCACTGCCCGTTGATGTTCAGAACGATCCAAAGCGTGTATTGCAGGTTTTCGCCTGGCGTTATGAACGCCACGTCGGGCCAGCTCCCCGGCCCATCACGTTTCGTAAATTCGATGTGGGCGCCGCCTGTCCCCAGGTCCAGCAGGGTGATTCGTGCCGTTGCCGGCCAGCTGGCGACGTCGGCCGGCGAGTTGCGAATCGTGGCGAACCCCAGATTGATCGCGTCATTGGACACCGGCCCCGGAGGGGGGTCGGGTGCGGGTGTTGGCGCTGGCGCAGGTGCGGGAGGCGGATTTGTGTTCCGGTGCAGCGTTTCCGTTCCGTGGACCGGACCGAGGCAGGTCGTGCCCGAATACGGGATCATCAGGGTATCGGGGTCGACGATCGTACCCGTGCCACTCACCGAGAAGCTGCACGACGGAATTCCCGGAAGGCTCGCCGTGCCGGTTGCCGTTATCGGAACGGTATTGCCATTGAGCTGACCCGCAGCGGTTCCGGAGATGGTCAGATTGCCCGCGCACACGGTCGAGAAATTTCCTGCGATCGAAGTGGCCGTCTGGCTGGTGACCTCCCACTGAAAATTGCCGCACGAGCTGGGCGATGGAAACGTGACCGATTGCGCGGACACCCACGTGCCGACGTAAGGAGTCGTCACGGGAGTGTTGTTCGTGGCAGCCGGCGTTCCGAGGCTGCTGGGCGCGAGGCCGCTGGAGTTATGTTGGTAGCCGCACGCGGTCGCGAACGCGGATGCTGCGACGAGTGCGGCGACCGACAGCGTTCTCATTTGCATTCTTCCTGCGGGAACCTTTTCCGGTTACTTAGCGCCCGTCCCTGTCACGGTTGCCGATTACAAAGTCGGTACGTACGCGCATCATTTCTGCACACACGTGCTTTCCAGAACCTCTGAAATCCGCCTACATCCGCGCGATCAAAGGATCAGAGTCTGACAGGATGCAGAAGCCCGGCCAGATAGTCGCGGAGACCTTCGTGAGTGCTGCGGAAGGCCAAATTATCCCAGGGAATCGCCGTGGCGTCGAACTCAGCCGTTTCGAGGCACTCCTCGTCCGCGCAGAGGGTACCGCCAATGGCGGTGGCGGCGTAGACGATGATGACCGGCGCGCGGCCGGCGTAGGAGTAGATGTTGACGAGGCCCTCGAGCTGGACGTCGAGTCCGCATTCTTCGCGCGCTTCGCGGATCGCGGCGCGTGTGAGCGTCTCGCCGCGATCGACGTAGCCGCCCGGGAACACCCATTTGCCGTAGCCGGGATCGATCGCGCGTTTGACGAGCACAAGGCGATCGGCAGGCGTCTTGATGATCGTCCCGACGGCGATCTTCGGATCGATGTAAAAGACGAACCCGCACCGCGTACACACCAGGCGTTCCGGCTCGGTTGCCTTCAGCAACCGGCGCTCGAGCGCCCCGCCGCACTGGGGGCAGAAATGGTACGTGTGCGCATCGTCGTGGGGGTGCAACTGAAAGTCCATCTTTTTCACTGGCGGCGGGGCCCACCCCCGCCGCGAACTGACGCTGATGCCTCGCTGCGGAGTTGCATGTCCTCCGCTCGGCATGGCCGCAGGCGCTCACGACCCAGTATAATTCGGCGGTTATGTCGATCCTGAAGGTCGCGCGCATGGGCCACCCGGTGCTGCGCGCCAAGGCGTTGGCGATCCAGCGGGCCGAAATCAAAAGCCCGGCCGTTCAGCGTCTGATCGACGATTTGATCGAGACGATGGTCGAATATCACGGCGTTGGCCTGGCTGCGCCGCAGATCCACGTCGGCTTGCGGGTGTTCGTCGGGGTCCTCGACGCGCGCGAGGGCCCGGGAGGAGAAGACGAGCGCGAGGCCGATCCGCTTGCGCTCATCAACCCGGAAATCACACCGATCGGCGACGACATCGTGGAAGACTGGGAAGGCTGCCTGAGCGTTCCCGACATCCGCGGGCGCGTGCCGCGCGCGCGCGCGATCACGCTTCGCGCGTTCGACCGGAAGGGAGAGCGCATCGAAATCCGCGCCCACGACTTTCCGGCACGCGTCATCCAGCACGAAACCGATCATCTCGACGGCGTTCTCTTCCTCGACCGGATGCGGTCGCTCGAGTCTCTCACGTTTCTCGACGAGTACTCCC
>QHWL01000778.1 GCA_003222555.1 Acidobacteriota bacterium
ATCCTGAACGTGACGCCGGATTCTTTCGCGGAATCGTCACCTCGAATGGACCCGTCCGCGGCCGTCGACTTCGCGCTACGGATGGCCGCCGAGGGAGCGGACCTCGTCGACATTGGAGGCGAATCCACGCGGCCCGGCGCCGAGCCTGTGTCGGTCGAAGAAGAGCTCGCCCGCGTGCTGCCCGTCGTGCGCGGTCTCGCCGGCCGCCTTCCCGTTCCGGTGTCGGTCGACACGTGCAAGGCCGAAGTCGCACGCGCCGCCATTGACGCCGGCGCCGCGCTGGTCAACGACGTCAGCGGTCTTCTTTACGATCCGGCGCTGGCGCGTGTCGTTGCCGAGGGCGCCGCCGCGCTTGTTCTGATGCACACGCGCGGGCGCCCGGCCGTGATGTACGCCGAGGCTTCCTACGAGGACCTCGTTGCGGAAGTCGCCGCCGAACTCCGTCGCGGCATCGTCCGCGCCACCGCCGCCGGGGTTGCGCCGGCGGCCGTCATCGTGGATCCGGGCGTCGGGTTTGCCAAACGGCCGGCGCACAGCTATGGTGTGCTGGCGCGGCTGCCCGAGCTTGCCGCGGCACTCGATCGGCCGGTGCTCGTCGGCCCGTCCCGCAAATCATTTCTCGGCGAAGCCGTCGGCGGGCGGCCGGCTCCGCAGCGGGACTGGGGAACGGCTGCCGCCGTGACCGCAGCCGTGCTCGGAGGGGCGCATATCGTGCGCGTGCACGCGGTCGCCGAGATGGTGCAGGTCGTGAGGGTCGCCGAGCAGATTCGGCGACAGGCGGGATGAAAATGCAAAATGCACCAACGCAAAGTGCACGAACCGTGCAAAATGACCATGCGCGTATTTTCGCGTTAGGGCACCGATGAGCTGGCTGACCGCTGTTCTCAAGAGGCCGCCAATCGGGTGGTGGGATCTCGCCGATATCCTCGTGGTGTCGCTGTTGATCTATTGGCTCTTGAAACTCATCCGCGGAACGCGAGCGGTGCAGATGGCCGTTGGCGGCGGCGCCCTGGTCGCTCTGTTGTACGGTTCGCAGCGGGGGCATCTCGAAACGGTCAACTGGCTCATCCGGACCCTGCTCGTTTCAGTCGGACATCCGCCGCGCGCTGGCTCATCTGGGACGGGCGCCGTTTTTCCGATACTTCGCCAGGCCGGAATCGGCCGAAGAATCGATCGAGGACTTGGTCGTGGCTGCCGCCATGCTTTCCACGCAGCGCATCGGGGCAATTGTCGCGATCGAGCGACAGATCGGGCTGCGAAACTATATCGAAGGCGGCATCCCGCTCGACGCGAGGTTGACGTACGATCTGCTGCTGAGCATTTTTCAGCCGGCCTCGCCGTTGCACGATGGCGCGGTGATTGTGCAGGGCGATCGGGTGGCTGCCGCCGCGTGTTTCCTGCCGCTGACAACCAACCCGAAGCTCGGGAAAGAGCTCGGCTCACGGCATCGGGCGGCGATCGGTCTGACGGAAGAGAACGACTCGGTCGCGATTGTGGTCTCGGAAGAAACCGGCGGCATTTCGATCGTCGCCGACGGACAGATGGAACGGGGACTTGACGCCGAGGAGCTGCGCACGCGGCTCCGCGCGGACATCCTGAACCGTCGCGCGCCAGCCAAGCGCCAGGCTCACGTGTCGTATACGTGACCGCGCGTCCGCCGAAAGAGCGTGTGAAAAAGTGCACGTTTTACCGCAGCGCACGCAGAGCACGCCGAGAATTCTTAGCGTTTTCTTCTCAGCGGTCTCGGCGGTTACCGGTTTCTTCAGACGCTACAGGCTGACACGACGAGCGGCGGATGCGACAACAGCACGCACGTTGGAAAAAGAATGACCACGATTCGGCCATTTGGCCACCTCGGCTTGAAGCTGCTGTCAGTCGGCCTCGCGGTGCTGCTCTGGATGGCCGTGTCGGGCGAGCAAACAGTGGAGCGCGGCCTTCGGGTGTCGCTCGAGCTGCAGCAGTTTCCTCCCGGTCTCGAAATTCAAGGGGAGCCGCTCTCGACGGTGGACGTGCGCGTGCGCGGCGCGTCGGGCACGCTCGGTCGTCTGTCGCCCGGCGACATCGTCGCGGTCCTGGACCTGCGCGCCGCACGAGTGGGGCGCCGACTGTTTCATCTCACGCCGGAACAGGTGCGTTCGCCGTTCGGCGTCGAGGTGGTGCAGGTGACGCCGCCGACCGTGGCATTGTTGTTCGAGAAATCCACGACGCGCCAGGTGCCGGTGGTTCCGGCGGTCGATGGAAAACCGGCGCCCGGCTACGTCGTCGGCAAGACGGCGGCCGATCCACCAACGGTGGAAGTCGTCGGGCCTGAAAGCGCGATCGAACGAGTGACCGAGGCTCTCACCG